>DASUAS010000267.1:0-7181 GCA_035763625.1 Acidimicrobiia bacterium | reverse complement strand
CGAGCAGGGGAGTGGCGCGCGTGCCGAGGTTCTCGACCAGCAGGTCGATGCGGCCCTCGGAACCCACGTGCAACCGGTCGGGGTGCACCCGCCGGCTGA
Organism: Acidimicrobiia bacterium; assembly: GCA_035763625.1. Classification (GTDB taxonomy): domain Bacteria; phylum Actinomycetota; class Acidimicrobiia; order IMCC26256; family DASPTH01; genus DASUAS01. Next base: position 7,082 of record DASUAS010000267.1, on the reverse strand, counting down.
CGGCCAGCGCGAGCGGCGCCTGGAACCGCAGCCACGCGGCCGCGCCCACCACCAGCACGAGGGCGGCGAGGCCCACGACGAGCATCTCGATGGTGCCGAGCAGGTAGCTCCCGATGATCAGGCCGAACGCGGCGCCGGTGAGCGACCAGCCCCGCCGGGTGAGGGTCGTGGTGCGGCCGCCGACGTCGGCGGCGACGGGGGACGGCGGACGCGTTCGCGCGGAGACCGACGCGGAGACGGGCGTCGGCATCGGACGGCTCAGCCGCCGGTCGCGCCCGGCACCGCCACCGACGCCAGGATCGCGCGCACGACGTCGTCGGCGCTCACGCCGCGCAGCTGGGCGTCGGGCGCGACGAGCAGCCGGTGTTCGAGCACCGACGGGGCCACCCGCTTCACGTCGTCGGGGAGCACGTAGCTGCGCCCGAAGCTGGCCGCCAGCGCGCGAGCGGCGCGCTGCAACGACAGCGAGCCGCGCGGGCTCGCGCCGAGCAGGAGGTCGGGGTGGCGGCGCGACGCGGCCACGACGTCGAGCACGTAGTCGCGCACCTCGCCCGCGACGTGCACCGACGGCACCATCGCGGCGGCCTCGGCGACGTCGGCGGCGGTCGCGACCGGGGAGAGGGAGTCGACCGACGCGGTCGGCCGACCTTGCGCCTCGAGGATCGCCGCCTCGGCCTCGCGGGCCGGGTACCCCATCGGCAGGCGCATGAGGAAGCGGTCGAGCTGGGCCTCGGGCAGGGGATAGGTGCCTTCGAGCTCGATCGGGTTCTGGGTGGCGATCACCATGAACGGACGCGGCAGCCGGTAGGTGTGCGCGTCGACCGTCACCTGGCGCTCCTCCATCGCCTCGAGGAGCGCCGACTGGGTCTTGGGTGAGGCGCGGTTGATCTCGTCCGCGAGGAGCACGTTGGCGAAGATGCCGCCGGGGCGGAACTGGAACTCGTCGGCGGTGCGGTTCCACACCGACACACCGGTGACGTCGGAGGGGAGGAGGTCGGGCGTGAACTGGATGCGGCGGCATGTCCCACCGATCGACGCCGCGATCGCCTTGGCCAGCGACGTCTTCCCGACGCCGGGGACGTCCTCGATGAGGAGGTGCCCCTCGGCGAGCAGGCACACCAGCGCGAGGTGGACCTGCTCCCGCTTGCCCTGGATCACACGCTCGACGTTGTCGAGCAGGGCGGAGAACAAGCGGCCGAACGACGAGTCGCGGCTCGGCGCGGTGGCGGGCTGAACCACGAACACCTCCAGAGCGGGCACCCGACGGTACCAGTTGGCCTCCGGCGCCCGATGTCAGAGAGCGCCCGGTGCCGGTGGTGCCGGGTACCGTGCGCACGCATGACGCACGAGGCCGCGGTCGGGTTGCCCGGGCCGTCGTTCTGGTGGCGCGCGTCGCTGCTCGTGCTCGTGCGTCCGAGGCTGTGGTGGACCGCGGTGCTGCAGGCCGTGCGCCTCGCCCGTCGCCGCTGGTGGACGCGCGCGCCCTTCCTCCCGGTGCCCGACGCCGCGTACCTCCGGTTCCGGTTCGAGACCCAGTACGGCGCCGACGGGCACCCCGACCCCCACGATCTGGTGGCGTATCTCGACTGGTGCCACAAGGTGGGTCGGTAGACTCGCCCAGCATCCGCGCCCGGAGCACGTGGCCGGAGCACGTGGCCCGGAGCACGTGGCCCGGAGCACGTCGCCCGGAGCAAGTGGCAAGTGGCAAGTGGGAGGTGCCGACGCTTGGGAAGAGCCCTGCTGCTCAACGCCAGCTTCGAGCCGCTCTGCGTGGTCCCCATGCGCCGAGCCGTGGTCCTGGTGCTGAAGGAGAAGGCCGAGATCATCGTGCGCAACGGCGCGGTGCTGCACTCCGAGCGCAGCCAGCTCCCCGTCCCGTCGGTCATCCGCCTCCGCCACTTCGTGCGGGTCCCGTTCCGCAACCGGGTGCCGCTCTCTCGGCGGGCCGTGTTCGCGCGCGACGGGCACCGCTGCCAGTACTGCGACCGCGCCGCGGAGAACATCGACCACGTCGTGCCGCGGTCGCGCGGCGGCCCGCACGCGTGGGAGAACGTCGTCGCGTCGTGCCGCGCCTGCAACTCGCGCAAGGAAGACCGCCTCCTCTCCGAGGCCGGGTTGCGGCTGCCGCACCCGCCGCGCGAGCCGAAGGCCAACCTCTGGATCGTCGCCAGCGCCGGATCGATCGATCCCGACTGGGAGCCCTACCTCCCCGCGTAGTCGGGCCCGCGTGAGCGCGGGCTACGCCGGTGGTGGCGCCGGTCGCTGCGCGTCGCGCAGCATCTTCGCCATCGACTGCAGCAGCTTCCACCCGATCGTGCCGTTCTCCTGCACGAGGGGGCGGAACTCCCAGTACGTGAGCCCGTGGCACACCAGGTCGGTGACCGCGGTGACGGTGGCCATGCGCTCGCCTTCGTCGATCAGCGCGATCTCGCCGAAGTGGTCGCCCGGACCGAGCGTGGCCACCTCGTCGCCGCGGATCGTCACGCTCGCCTGGCCCGAGTCGATCAGGTAGAACGCCGCGCCACCGGATCCCTCACGGATCACGGTCTCGCCCGCCGCGAACCCACGGGCCTTGAACAGCGGCGCGAGCTGTTCGACGTCGCGCTCCGACAGCCCCGCGAACAGCGGCACCGCGGGGAGCGCCTCCGCCGGGTCGCTGGTGGGGATCACCGCGGTGGGATCGATGGCGGCCGACTTCGACGTGGACGTGGTGACGGCGCGGCACTGGAGCAGGTAGAGCGTGCCGTCGGCGATCGCCCACTCGATGTCGCGGGCGTTGCCGTAGATCGTCTCGCAGTGGTGCGCGAGCTGGTTCAGCTGCGCGAGCTGGGTGTCGTCGAGGGTGAGCGCCTCGCTGCGGTCGGGAGGGACGTCTTCCTCGTAGGTGCCGCCGTCGGCCCGCGAGCGGATCGCGATGCGCTTGAGCCCGGCGGCGCGCTCGAGCACCGTGCCGTCGCTCGCGACGCGGTACGTGTCGGGGATGACGAGGCCTGCGACGACCGCCTCGCCGAGGCCCCACGCCGCTTCGATGACGCGCTCGTCGGCGCCGGTCACCGGGTTCTGCGTGAACATCACCCCGGCGACGTCGGGGTCGAGCAGCGACTGCACCACCACGCCGACGCTCGGTCGGGTGAAGAGCCCGACCCGTTGCCGGTAGGTGATCGCGGAGTCGGTGTTCGCCGACCACCAGATCTCTCGCAGTGCCGCGGGGACGTCGGCGATCGACGGGACGTTCAGCAACGTGAGGTGCTGTCCGGCGAAGCTCGCGTCCTTGCCGTCTTCGTCGACCGCCGACGAGCGCACCGCGAGCGGCGTGCGCAGGCCGCGCAACGCGGTCGTGACCTGCTCGATGGTCGTCGCGTCCTCACCGGCGACCGCTTCGACGACGGGCCCGGCCAGCGCGACGCCCGGCGGGACCGGGAGCCCGTCGCGGATCGCGTCACCGAGGCCGCACGCCTTGGAACCGAAGACGCCGACGTCGCTCGCCTCCGCCAGGGGGACGACCTCGCCGACGCTCACAGCACCGTGACCTCGCCGGCGGCGCCGTCGACGCGCACGCGCGTGCCGTCGGAGATGCGGGCGGTCGCCTCGCGGGTGCCGACCACGCCGGGGATGCCGTACTCGCGGGCGACGATCGCCGAGTGCGACAGCAGACCGCCGTTGTCGGTGACGATGGCGCCGAGGAGGGGCAGGAGGATGTTGAACGCCTCGGTGGTCGCCGGCGTGAGCAGCACGTCGCCCTGTTGGATCCGGCCGAACTCCGACGGACCACCGATCAGGCGGGCCGGACCCTCGTACACGCCGGGACTGGCCGCGAGGCCACGCAGGACGTCGTGGTCGTGCTCGGCGTCGGAGCTGCCGAAGAGCGAGTCGAGCGCGATGCCGGTGGCCCGCATGATGCGTCCGATGCCCGGTGGCAGGCCCGACGGGTCGGGCGGCGGTTGCGGCGGATCGCCGATGAACGGCGGCGCGTCCTGCTGCGTGTGCGTGGCGCGATACCGCGCGCGTGCCGCGAGCTCCTCGGCCGAGGGCCCTCCCGTACCGGTGACCAGCGCGCACATCTCGTCGACGCTGGCGTCGACCATGTGCACGGGATCGTCGATCGCACCGCGTGCCGCGACGCGTCGACCAGCCGCGAGCGCGGCTCTCCGCATCAGCCCCGACGCCCAGATGTCGCTGTAGACGCCGCGCTCGTCGCGCAGTCGGTACGTGAGGCGGGCCTCGCCGAGCAGCTCGTCGAATTCGTCGCGGTGCTCCTCGGGGACCTGCGCGCGCACCTGCGCGGTGAGCTCCGACACGTCGGCGCCGGCGAGGTCGCGGCCATCGAGCGTGATCCGGATCGAGCGCACCAGCGCGTCGGGCAGCTCGAGCGCGCCGGGCTCGGAGATGTCGAAGCCGTCGAGCGGGCGGAACCCGACGAGGTCGAGGTACCCGGCCACCGCCGCGCCGGTCTCGCCGCCGAGCGCGCGCAGCTGCGCGAGCACCTCGGCCGGCTCGATGTGGTCGGTGCCGTCGGACGCGAGGATGCGCATCGCCTCGGGGTCGTCGGCGATGGTCTTGAGCCGCTCGAGCTCCTCCGAGCCACCGGCCGACACCGAGGCCGAGCCGCGGAGCAGTCCGAGGAGCTCGGCGTGGCCCAGGCCGGTCCAGTCGCCGACGTGGGCGAGGAAGTCACCGGTGGGGATCATCGCCCCCGCGGTGAAGCTCATGTGCTGCACGATCATCGCCGCGTGGTGGTCGCGGCACCGCACGAGGTGTGCCGCCAGCTCCTCGTCGGAGAGCGAGTCGGGGTCGACCGCCTGGATCTCGCGGTGCTTCGCGATCCCGACCGGCTTGCGCTCCTCGTCCCACTCCCGCAGCTGCTCGCGCCACAGCTTCCCGGCGAGCACCTCGTCGGCGCGCTGGAAGCGCGCCGGGATCTCCTCCTCGGGCACCGGGCGCACCTGGTTGTACGCGAAGCCGTTGACGTAGGAGGTCTGGAGCCCGTCGATCAGCAGCCCGTAGTAGCGGGCGAAGTTGTTGGTGCCGGTCTTGAACGGCTCCGGGTGCATCTCGCTCCAGTATCGGGTGACCGGACGCGGGAAGTGCACCGGGTCGCGGTTCCAGTTCCCCGGCCCGGCCGGCTCGAAGTGCAGCTCGTCGGTGCTCGCGTCCGCCATCTCGTTCGCCCCTTCGTCCCGGTCGTGCGTGGATGTCTCGACTGCCCCCGTCCCCCGCAGTCTCGGTGCCTTCGGCTCCGCGCGCAAGCGGTGTGGGACGGGTGTCTCCCTGTCGTGCAGTGGGGATGGAGGGCGAAAAAGGGAGCGTCGTGGGTTGAAGAGTGGGGGAGAGGGGTGTAGGGTGCCACGAAATGGAGTGAAGTGGTGACCGAGTGGTGGGAGCGGGAGGTCACCGCCCTGGAATCGCCCCGGCAGGGGCGGACGAGGTGCCCCGAGGGGGCGGACGAGCTGCGAGAGGCGAGGGGTTCCGGATGTTCCTGGGAGAGTTCCAGCACTCCCTGGACACGAAGGGGAGGGTCATCCTCCCGGCGAAGTACCGGGACCAGCTGGCCGAGGGCGCGTTCGTGACCAAGGGCAAGGGCGGCTGCCTCTCGGTGTTCACACCGGGGGAGTTCGAGCAGGTGGCGACGCAGATCCGAGAGCAGTCGAAGCGGGGACCCAAGGAGCTCAACGCGGCCCGGGTGTTCTTCGGCGGCACCAGTGAGATCCAGCCCGACAAGCAGGGTCGAGTGGCGCTGCCGGCCAACCTCCGGGAGTTCGCCCACCTCGAGCGCGAGGTGATGGTCGTCGGCCTCTACTCCCGGATCGAGATCTGGGACCGGGACCGGTGGCTCGAGCTCGACCGGATGGGGGCGGAGGCGCTCACCGAGTCGGACGACCTCCCCGACTTCGGGATCTGATCCCGATTTCGGGATCTGACACGCGAGACGGCGACACATTGACAACGGTGAGCCTGCGGGCTCGCCACCAGCCCCCCGGGCGGCGCGGCGCAAGCGCCCCTTCCGCCCGCTTCGCTTTCGCCGATGCGTCCGGGGGGCTGGTGGCGGTCCCGGGGAGACGAAGGGTCGGACAGGGAGCCGGGTGCGATGGCTGAGGACGACGAGTCCCTGCCGTTCGAGCACCGGCCGGTGATGGCGGCGGAGGTCCTCGACCTCCTGGCCGCGGTGCCGACGGGGCTGGTCGTGGACGCGACCGTGGGTGGCGGGGGCCACTCCCGGGCGCTCCTCACCGCTCGGACCGATCTGCAGCTCCTCGGCATCGACCGGGATCCCGTCGCAGTGGCAGCGGCGGGCGCGGCGCTCGATCCCTTCGGGGACCGGGTCCGCATCGTGCAGGGCGGCTTCGAAGGCCTCCCTGAGATCTTGGCCAGTCTCGACATCGTGGGAAACGAGGAAATCGTGGCGATCTTGTTCGACCTCGGGGTCAGCAGTCCGCAACTGGATCGCCCGGTGCGGGGGTTCTCGTACTGGGCCGATGCCGCGCCGCTCGACATGCGGATGGACAGCGTCCAGACGCTCACCGCCGAGGTGGTCGTCAACGAGTACAGCGAACCCGACCTCGCCGCGCTGATCGCGCGCAACGGGGAGGAGCGCTACGCGCGCCGCATCGCGGCCGAGATCGTCGCCGCTCGACCGCTGCGCACGACCGGCGAGCTGGTCGAGGCGGTGAAGCGCGGCATCCCCGCCCCCGCCCGCCGGCGCGGTGGTCATCCGGCGCGCCGGACCTTCCAGGCCGTCCGCATGGAGGTGAACCGCGAGCTGCCGAGCCTCGAGGCCGGGCTCGACGAGTCGGTGCACCTGCTGAAGCCCGAAGGCCGCGTCGTCGTGCTCGCGTACCACTCGCTCGAGGACCGGGTGGTGAAGGAGCGCTTCGCCGACTGGTCGCGCACCGAGGAGCCCGGCTACGTGCCCACGGGCCTCCCGCGTCCGAAGCGCAACCCGTTGACGCGCCTCCTCACCCGCCGGCCGCTGCGGCCGTCCGACGCCGAGGTGGAGGCCAATCCGCGCGCCAAGAGCGCGCGCCTGCGCGCGGTGGAGCGCCTCAACTCGTGACCACGATCGCGGCACCCCCTCGTCGCGCGCG
>DASUAS010000266.1:0-9203 GCA_035763625.1 Acidimicrobiia bacterium | reverse complement strand
GTCGTCGCGCGCGAACACGTCGGCGCGATCGGTCGACGCGAGCGGGATGTCGAACATGGCGGCACGCGTCGCGGTCTTGTCGGGGTCGCGGCCGACGAGCGCCCGCACCTCGACGCCGGCAGCCTGGAGCGCGCGCACGTGGGTGAGCACGCCGAAGCCGGTGCCGACGACGGCCGCGCCGAGGGTGGAATCCATCGGACCGTACTCTGCCAGACTCGACGGCATGGCGGACCGTCCCGACGTCCTGATGGTGTCGCACACGCACTGGGACCGCGAGTGGTACCGCACCTTCGAGGCGTTCCGGGCCCGGCTGGTCGACACCGTCGACCGCGTGCTCGACCTCCTCGGCGACGACCCGGGCTGGAAGTTCCTGCTCGACGGCCAGTCGATCGTGGCCGAGGACTACCTCGCGGTGCGTCCGAATCGTCGTGACGAGCTCGAGCGCGCGGTGCGCGACGGCCGTCTCGCGGTGGGGCCGTGGTACGTGCAACCCGACTCGCTGCTGCCGTCGGGTGAGTCGCTGGTGCGTAACCTGCTCGTCGGGCGCGCGGTGGCGGAGGCGATCGGTGGGTGCTCGCGCGTCGCCTACGTGCCCGACTCGTTCGGGCACCCGGCGCAGTTCCCCCAGCTCTTCTCGGGGTTCGGGCTCGGGCCGATGGTCTACTGGCGCGGCAACGGCGACGAGCTCGACCGCCTCGGTCCGATCTACCGCTGGGTCGCGCCCGACGGCAGCGGTGTGCTCGCCTACCAGCTCGGGCGGGGCTACTTCGCCGCCGCGGTGCTGCCGCGTGACACCGACGAGGCGGTCGACGGGATCCTCGGCGTCCTCGACCGCCTCGGCCCGATCGAGCGCGCACCCGCGCTGCTCATGAACGGCATCGACCACATGCTGCCCGACGACCACACCGGCGTCGTCGTCGATGCGCTGGCGACCCGCACCGGGCTCCGCGTCGAGCGGGGACTGCTCGACGACCTGATCGACGCGGTCGATCCGTCGGATCGGGCCGAGCTCCGCGGCGAGCTCCTCGGCGCCCGGACCGCCAACCTCCTGCCCGGCGTGTGGTCGGCTCGGCTCGACCTCAAGCTCGCCAACCGGCGCGCCGAGCAGGCGCTGCTCGGGTGGGCCGAGCCGTGGAGCGCGCTCGGACGCGCGCTCGGCACCCCCGACGAACGGTCGTCGCTCGACGCCGCGTGGCGCACGCTGCTGCAGAACCACGCGCACGACTCGATCTGCGGCTGCTCGCAGGACGAGGTGCACCGCCAGATGCACACCCGCTTCAGCAGCGCGACCGACCTCGCGCTGCAGACCACCCGCCGCACGGTCGAACGGCTCGCCGGACTCGGCGTCGAACGACGGGTCCCCCGCGCCACCGAGCTCGACTACGCGGTCTTCAACCCGTCGCCGTTCCCTCGCACCGACGTGGTGCGCATCCCGCTCGACGGCTTCCCCGTGTTCTTCATGTCGGACATCACCCAGGACATCCATCCGCTGACCGTCGCGGCGGCGTCGGTCTCGGGGTACACGGTCGACGGCGTGCCCGCGCGCGTGATCCGCTCCGACGACCCTGGGCGGGTGCGCATGCTCGAGGACCTGCCGCCGCTCGACGTCGAGCTCGTCGTCGACGACGTCCCCGCGTTCGGCTGGAAGCGCATCCATCTCACACCGAGCGACCCGTCACCCGACGACGAGGACGACGGCCGCGAGATCGGCGCCGACGCGGTCACCGTGCGCGCCGACGACGACGGCACGCTCAGCATCGGCCTCGGCGATCGCACGTTGAGCGGCCTCGCCTCCGTCGAGCACGTGCAGGACCACGGCGACTCCTACGACTTCGATCCGGTGCCCGACGACACCGGTGATCCCGTCGTCGCGGTCGAAATCCGTCGCTCGCGGCCGGCGTCACCGCGTTCTGACACCGTCGGAGCGCGAAATAACCCCACGAAGGGCGCCAAAACCGGGGGGAGGCTGCGGGTGACACGCTGGCTCGGGTCGGGCACCGTGGTGCGGGTGGAAGCGCGGGTCACGCCGGGGATCGACCGGGTCGACCTGCACGTGGAGGTCGACCACCCGGCGCCCGATCACCGGCTCCGTCTCCTCTTCCCCACCGGCGCGGCCGTCGACGAGTTCCGCGCCGCCACCACGTTCGACACCGCCCGCCGATCGACCGCACCGGTCGACGACACCCGCTGGGAACACCCCGCTCCCCGCACGTTCCCGCACCAGGGGTGGATCGAGGTCAACGGCCTCACCGTCGCCGCGCCCGGTCTCCCCGAAGGCGAGGTGACGGCCGACGGCGTGATCGCAGTCACCGTGCTGCGCACGTTCGGTTGGTTGGCGCGCTTCCAGCTCGGCACCCGGCCGATTCCCGCCGGCCCCGCACTGCCGACACCCGACGGCGAGCTGCCCGGCGGCATCACCGCCGACCTCTCCCTGCGCGTCGACGCCTCCGAGCGCACACTGCTCGGCGACGAGCTCGGGCTGCTCGCGGTCCCCGCCGGTGACGCACCGCTCCTCGATCCGGGCGAGAGCCTTCTCACGCTCGAACCGGCGGCGCTCGTGCTGTCGACGATCAAGCCCGTCGACGACGACACCGTCCTCGTGCGCGTCCTCAACCCGACCGACGACGTCCACACCGCGGTGCTGACCCTCGCGCGGCCGATCACCCGCGCCGAATCGCGCCGCCTCGACGAGACCGCCGACGACGGCGACGTGGAGTTGGCCGACGGGCGAGTCACGTTCACGATCGGCGCGCACGCGCTGCGGACGGTCGCGCTCCGAGTGCCGGCCGACCGCACTCGCTAGTCCTCGGGGACGACCGATCGCTCGCGCAGGACGCGCACGACCGCGTCGCGCACCGAGGGGTTCTCGGCGAGCAACGCGTCGAAGTGATGGCGCGAGACATAGGCGACGACGACCGGTGTCACCGCCACCACCGTGGCCGAACGCAGCGCGGTGTCGTCGAGCAACGCCATCTCGCCGAAGTGGTCACCGGGACCGAGCTGGGCCAGGACCGTCTCGTCCCGTCGCACCTCGACGGTGCCTTCGAGGAGGACCACGAGCTCGTCACCGCGTTCGCCCTGCTCGGAGAAGACCATCCCCTTGGGCTCACGCGCCCGCGTCGCGGTACGGGCGAGCTCGTGCACCTGCTCGGGATCGAGCGCGCGGAACAGCGCCGACCCCGCCAGCTCCCGTTCGAACGCCTCCTGGTGCCGACGCCTCACCTGCCGTCTCCCTTCTCGAGCCGCAGCGCGAGCGACGGGCATGCGGTGACGGCCCGGCGGGCATGCGCCAGCAGCGCCTGCGGGACGTCGCGGGCGTCGATGATCGGGTAGCCCCAGTCGTCGAGGCGCACCCACTCGGGGAACAGCTCGGCACAGATGCCGTGACCGTCGCACTTGATCATGTCGACCACGAGGCGTCGGCTCATCGCCAGCTCCGATCGCGCGTCCTCGGGTCGGGCAGCGGGAGCACCGGCGCGTGGGTCGACGCCGCGCACGGACCCTTGCGCTCGTGCAACACGTAGTCGTCGGCGAACACCGCGAGCGACGAGCGCACGAACCCGACCGCGGCGTCGGGCAGGTGACACGCGCCGCGACCGGCGACGTCGCCCAGCCAGCGCTCGACGGTGGCCACCGTTCCGTGCGCGGCGCGTCCCGCCGCCAGCGCCTCGAGCGCAGTGGCGATCGCGTCCAGCCCGTGGACGCACGGGCCGCACTGGCCCGCGCTCTCCGACGCCAGGTAGCGCGCCACCCGTGCCGTCTCGACGACGCCGCACGCCAGCGCCGGGAGCGCGGCGACGACGCCGCATCCGAGCGTCGCGCCCGCGGCGCGCAGCACACCGTGCGCCAGCACGAGCTGTTCCGCGGCGGCGAGGTCGAGCCAGGTGCCGAAGTAGCCGCCGACGAGCAGCGCGCCCATCGGTTCGGAGGGACCGCCGGCGGCCTGGATCACCTGGGTGAACGGGGTGCCGAGCGCGAACTCGTGCACCCCGGGACGCGCGACACCGCCGACGACCGTCGCGAGGACCGAGCCGGGCTCGTCGGTGGTGCCCACCGACCCGTACCACTCGGGCCCGTAGCGGGCGACGAGTGCGAGGTTGGCCAGCGTCTCCACGTTCTGCACGAGGGTGGCACGCCCGCGCACACCGCGTTCGTACGGTCGGGGTGGTACCGACACCGGCTTCGCGTCGGCACCGTTGAGGAAGCTGACGACCGCGCTCTCCTCGCCCGCGACGTATCGACTCGGCAGCACCGCGACGCGCCACGCATCGGGGCGCGGCATCTCGTGCGCGCGGGCGCCGAGCGCGGCCTCGAGCGAGGCGAGCCCCGCGTGGTCGCCGCGATCGACGACGAAGTGGATCTCGTGCGCGCCCACCGCCCGCGCTGCGACCGCGGCGCCGTCGATCACGAGGTGGGGTGCGCGCTGCAACAGGACGCGGTCCTTGTGGCTGGCCGGCTCGCCCTCGGCACCGTTGGCCACGACCACCGGATGACGGCCGCCGTGCCCGACCGCGCGCAGCTTGCGCCCGGTCGGGAAGCCGCCCCCGCCGCGGCCGCGCAGCCCGCTGCGCTCGACCATGGCGACGAACTCGTCGCGCTCGGCGCGGCGGCGCAGCTCGGGCAGCGGTCCGTAGCGGGCGACGTGCTCGTCGAGGTCCCGCGGCGGCGATGCGAGCAGACGCGGGAGTCCGGCCGGGGCACTCCCGCTCATCGGTCGTCACCACCCCGGTCGTCGCCACCGCGGTCGTCGCCACGCGGTCGTGCTGCCGACGCGACGTGCACGTCGGCGGTCATCGTGCCCCGCTGCTGATCGAGCTGCGTGACGTCGAGGGTGACCTCCCAGGACGCACCACCGGGTCCGGGCATGTCGGCGACGATCTGGGACTCCTCGAGCCCGACCACCGATCCCTGGTACGAGTGCGCGCCGTCGGACAGGGTGACGGTGCCCGACCGCATCGCCACGCCACCGCCGGCGAGCGGAGAGCCGGTGAGCTCGACGTCGACCTGACCGGAGGCGTCTCCACTGAGCGTTCCGACGAGGCTCAGGACCACCTCACCGCTCGATCGGCTCGATGGGGCCGCGCTCTCGTGCAGCGTGCCCTGCGTGGTGGCGTCGAACCCGCTCGCCGGGAACGAGCCCGGCGACGTGGCTCCGGTCGACGACGGCGGTGTCGTCACGGGAGCGCTCGACGCCACCAGCGCGCTCGCCGGCGTGCCGGCCTTGCGCGCCCACCCGTCGGCGAGCGGGCCCGACACGAGCCAGACCACGAGCAGCACCGGCGCGAACACGACCGCGCCGAGACCGAGCGCGCGGGCCGCGGGGCGCGGTCCGAGGCCGACGCTGATCCGCCATGCGGTCGCGAGCAGCACGGCCACCACGGACGCGGCGGTGAACACGAGCACGACGCCCGAGCGCGCGTCGGAACCGGTGCCGAGGCCGTGGACCACCGCGACCGGCCAACACGCGTATGCCGCCCAGTGCACGACGCGCCACGCGGTGTACCCGATGCGGTGCCGCAACAGGCTGGTGATCACGAGCGCGAGGAGCAGGTCGAGCGCGACCGCACCGAGACCGAGCCAGAACGGACGGTACGCGGAGACGAACGGCACCACGACGTCGATCCAGCGGATGGGGGCGAACCCATCGGCGACGACGGCCACGACGTGGACGCCGAGGAACACGAGCACGAGGAGCGACACGTTGCGGTGGACGAACTCGACGACGAAGCGCGGCCACGTCGAGCTGCTCCAGCGGAACGACGTGAGGATCCCGAGGAGCACGCTGGCGGTGAGGAACCCGAGTGTGACGACGCCGGTCGCACGCGCGACGTACCAGGCCGTGCTGCCGCCGGCGAGCGCGAGAGCCGGACTCATGACGCGCGCACCGAGGAGCTACGAACCGCCGGAGCGGGTGTGCTGCTGGGGCCGGTAGGTGACCGGTGGGGCGGTCTGCACCGGTTGCGCAGGCGAGCCCGAGCTCGAGCCCGTGTCGCCGACCGCGGCCGGGGGTGCGGTGGCGGTCGGGGTGTTCACCGACGGCGTGCTGCTCGATGACGACGCCTGGCCTGCGAAGAAGAGCGAGAACGCGGCGACGAGCCCGGCGCCCACGCCCGCGAGCCATCGGGTCGTCGACGAGATCCGCCGCATGCCGTTGTCGCGGTCTGCCGGTCGTTGTGGTGCCACGCGGCCTCGCCGGTTGCTCGGAGGCGGCCGGGGGAGTCGACCGCCGTCCAGACGGTAGAGGCGACGGGTTAAGGCCGGGCAAGAACGACGCAAGAATCACCGGACGAGCCGGGTGCAGGCCCCGCGGCCAGCGGCCGGGCGACCCGCGGATGCGGTGCCCATGGCCCCGGTCCTCCTACGCTGTCGCCTCGGCCCGGAGGCCGCGCACCCTCTCGACTCAACCGTCCCGAACGCGGAGCGACGTGGCGACCGACTCCCCCACCGACAGCCCCAACGTCACGGGCAGCGTGTCGGCGCGCCAACGGGCGCAGAACCTGGTCGCCGCGCTCCCGCTGCCCGACGGCACCCTCGCGGTGGGCGTCGGCCTGGTGGTGTCGGGCATCACCACCTATCTCTTCCAGATCCTCGCGTTCCGAGGGCTGAGCAAGCCCGACTACGGCGCACTCAACGCGCTGTGGGTGTTCGTGTTCGTGCTCGCGCCCGGCATCTTCCTCCCCGTCGAGCAGGAGGTGGGACGCGCCCTCGCGGCGCGGCGCGCGCACGGCATCGGCGGCGCGCCGGTCATCCGCCGGGCCGGCGTGATCGGGCTCGTCTTCGCCACCGGGCTCGGAATCATCACGATCATCCTCGCCATCTTCACGCCGGTGGTCGACAACCTCTTCGCCGGCAACGTGGGGCTGGTCATCTGCCTCGTCATCGCGCTGTTCACGTTCGGGTTCGAGCTGCTCGCGCGCGGCGCGTTCGCGGGCGCGGGCGAGTTCGGCGCGTACGGCGTGAGCATGGGCGCCGAGGGCGTCATCCGGCTGCTGCCGTGCATCATCCTCGTCGCCGCGGGCTCGACCGACCCGCTCGGCTTCGGTCTGTGCCTCGCGATCCCACCCGCACTCGCGACGTTGGTCGCGCTGCGCGGTCAGGACAACCTGATGACGCCGGGCCCGAACGCGCCGTGGTCGGAGCTGTCGACCAACCTCGGCCTGCTGCTCGGCGGATCGCTGCTCGCGCAGGTGCTGAGCTACGCGCCGTTCCTCGGCGCGCAGCTCATCGCCACCTCGGCCGAGCGGGTGGCGGTCGCCGACTTCATCGTCGGCCTCTTCCTCTCACGCATCCCGATCCTGCTCTTCCAGGCGGTGCAGGCCGCGCTGCTCCCCCGCCTCGCGGCGCAGGTGAGCGCGGGCCAGACCGACGACTTCCGCCGCGGCATGCGCAACCTGATCCTCGTGGTGAGCGGCATCGGCATCGTCGGCGTGATCGGCGGCGCGACGCTCGGCCCGTGGGTGGGACACATCCTCTTCGGCGACAAGTTCCACCTCGGCAACCTCGACCTCGCCCTGCTCGCGGCGGGGAGCGGGATGTTCATCCTCGCCCTCACGCTGTCGCAGGGACTGATCGCGCTCGACGCGCTCGGCCAGGTGCTGACGTCATGGGTGATCGGCGTGGCTGCGTTCGTGCTCGCGACCGCCATCTCGTCGCACGACCTGTTCACGCGGGTGGAGATCGGCTCGATCGTCGGCGCCAGCGCGGCGGCCGTCACCATGGCCCTGATGTTCATGCGCCAGCTGCACAAGGGCATCGACAACACGAGCCTCGCCGCGCTGGTCGAGCAGATCGAGCACGAACCGCTCGAGATCTGAGGGTGGGCGTCAGAACGCGGCGGTGCCGTTCGGGGTGCCGAGACCGGTCGGACCGTCGTAGCCGACCGTGCCGTTGCACAGGTACGCGACGCTGCAGTTGCCGTTGCTCCCGGACGTGACGTCGAAGAGCGAGGACGTGTGCGCGTACGGCAGCGAGACCGCGGTGCCGGTGTGGCTGTTGCCGGCGAGCGCGAACACCGACGCGATCACCGGTGACGCCACGCTCGTGCCGCCGAAGGCCATCCAGCCCGGCTCGTTGTAGGAGTCGTACACGACGACGCCGGTGGCGGGATCGGCGACCGCGGCCACGTCGCCGATGGTGCGCTTCGCGCAGCCGGTGTCCTGCTGCCACGACGGCTTGGACTCGTAGCGGCTGCACCCGCTGCCGGTGCCGTTCCACACCGTCTCCGTCCAGCCACGCGCGGACGCGTCGGCGACGAGGCTGGTCCCGCCGACCGCGGCGACCTTCGGCGACGCCGCCGGCCAGCTCGCGCCGTACCCGGAGTCACCTGCACTCGCGGTGATCGCGACGCCACTGGGCAGCGAGCTGTCGTACGACGCCTCCCAACGCGACTCACCCGCGCCCCAGCTGTTGGAGATGACGTCGGCACCGAGGTTGGCGGCGGTGGTCTCGGCCGCGAGCAGGTCGCTCAAGCTGTTCGAGCTCGCCTCCACCAGCAGGATGTGGCAGTTCTGGCACACCGCGGAGACCATGTCGACGTCGAGCGAGATCTCCTCGGCCCACCCGGTGTTGCCACTCGGGTAGGCGGTGCCACCGGTCTGGTTCACCTTGCGGAAGCAGCCGTTGGCGGTGGTGCACGGTGCGAGCCCGTACGCGGCGCGGTAGGTCGCGAGGTCGGCCTCGGCGTTCGGGTCGTCGTAGGCGTCGACGATCGCGACCGTCTTCCCGGCACCCGCGCTGCTCGACGGAAGGAAGTACGCGGACTGGAGGTCGCACGGCGTGAGCCCGGGATGGTCAGCGGTGCACGCGGTGCTCGCAGGCGCGGTGGTCGTCGGCGGCGTGCTGGTGGTCGTGGTGGTGGTGGACGTCGTGGTGGTGGTCGACGTCGTGGTGGACGTGGTGGTGGTGCTCGAGGTCGTCGTCGGGGGCGCGGTGGTCGTCGTCGGTGCTGCCGTCGTCGTGGTCGGCGCCGCGGTGGTCGTCGTCGGACCCACGGTCGTGGTCGGCGGCCCCGGCTTCCCACCCTTGGCGTGCGTGCGGGCGAGCGCGCTCGGGTTCAGCACCTGGATGGCGTGACAGCGGGCGAACGGGCCCGCGACCGGGCCGCACACGGGCCGGCCCTGCACCCCCGGGGGTGGCCCCTGCGCGGCGCCGATGGACGCGGCGCCCGCCACGAGCCCGAATCCGACCATGACCAGGACTGCTGC
>DASUAS010000265.1:0-5333 GCA_035763625.1 Acidimicrobiia bacterium | reverse complement strand
GCCGACCCGGCCGGTCTCGCCGGTGGAGTAGGGCGGGAAGTTGTAGTGGTGGATGTAGCGCTTGGTGGTGCCCCGCAGCTCGTCGAGGCCGATGAACTGCTCCATCCGGGGCATGCCGAGGGTCAGCACGCTCAGCACCTGGGTCTCACCGCGCTGGAACAGCCCGGTGCCGTGCGCGGTGGGCAGCAGATCGACCTCGGCCGACAGCGGCCGGATGTCGCTGGTGCCCCGACCGTCGATGCGCAGGCCCTCGTTGACGATGCGACTGCGGACGACCTTCTTCTGCAGCGAGCGGAACGCGGGCTTGATCTGCTTGGCGCGGGACGCGTACTGCTGGGGCTCCTCGGGGGTGCCGCACAGCGCGAGCAGCAGGCCCTCGAGGATCTCGTCGAGGCGGTCGTTGCGCGCGGACTTGTCGGCGATGGCCATCGCCTCCGACGTGCTCGCCGTGGCCTGGTCCGCAACTGCGTCGAACACGTCGTCGTCGTAGTCGGTGTGGATCTCGTAGGGGATCTCGGCGATCGGACCGCGGGCCGAGATGACCTCGGTGCGCAACTTCTTCTGGAGGTCGATCGACGCCTTGATCCACTGCTTGGCCTCGTCGAGACCGTCGGCGATGACCTCCTCGGTCACCTTCGGCGCGCCCTCTTCGTAGAGGCGCCACGTGTTCTCGGTGCCCCCGGCCTCCACCATCATGATGGCGATGTCGCCGGACTCGATCTGGCGACCGGCCACGACGAGCTCGAACGTCGACTCGGTGCTCTCCTCGAACGTCGGGTGCGCGATCCACTCGCTGCCCTGCCGGGAGAGGCGCACCGCGCCGATCGGGCCTTCGAACGGGATGCCGGACACGGTCAGCGCGGCCGACGCGCCGTTGATCGACAGCACGTCGTGGGGGTTGACGAGGTCGGCGCCCATGATCGTGGCGACGACCTGCACCTCGTTGCGGAAGCCCTCAGGGAAGCTCGGGCGCAGCGGCCGGTCGGTGAGGCGGCAGGTGAGGATGGCCGGCTCGCCCGGACGACCCTCACGACGGAAGACGCCGCCGGGGATCTTCCCGGCGGCGTACATGCGCTCCTCGACGTCGACCGTCAGGGGGAAGAAGTCGATGCCCTCACGGGGCGTCGACGTGACGACGGTGCTCAGGATGGTGGTGTCACCGACGCGCACGACCACCGCGCCGTCGGCCTGGGGGGCGAGCTTGCCCGTCTCCAGGGTCATCTCGAGACCCGCGGCGTTGATGGGACCGGCTACACGGATTGCGTCCGCCATAGGAACGCGCTCCTCTCTTCGCCCTGCTGCGGGCGATTCGGGCGAGGCGTGGCGATTCCCAGTTGTCGCCGTCCGGACAGGCCTTCTGAGATGGGGCCGTCCAGGCGGTGGCGACTGACAACCGTCGTCGCGCTCGCGGGGATTCGATTTGTGATGTGCTGGTCCGACTACCGGCGCAGGCCGAGCTTGGCGATCAGCGCGCGGTACCGCTCGACGTCGTTGCGCCGCAGGTAGTCGAGCAGCCGACGCCGCCGACCCACGAGCATGAGCAGACCGCGGCGAGAGTGATGGTCCTTCTTGTGGACCTTCAGGTGCTCGGTGAGGTGGTTGATCCGTGCGGTGAGCAGGGCCACCTGCACCTCCGTGGAGCCCGTGTCGGACTCGTGGAGGCGGTGCTCGGCGATCGTGGCTGCCGTTGCTGGGGCCGCCATGTTCGTGGTGATGGTGTCGGGCATGCGCTGAAGAAGACTTTCTTGCTTGCGGACCAGCGGGAGATGCTACCAGAGGGCCGGACGGCGGCGGGAGCCGTCAAGTGCCGGGGTCGTACCAGGGCGTGTGCGTGGCGCCCGGGTACTTCGCCTGGATGACCTCGCGGAGCTCGTCGGCCACCACGAACGGATCGGGGTGCTCGCCCTCGGGGAGCGCGGGCGAGGCGACGACCTCCCCCGGCGGACAGCCGGTGCTGTAGGGCCCGATGACGATCGACTCGAGGTCGAAGCCCAGCTCGGGGTCGGGGTCGGTGGCGCCCAACGAGGCGGCCAGGTTGTGGGCGTGGCGGTCGCGCAACGTGAGGTTCCAGCTGGGATCGCCGCCGGGACCCTCGGGGGGCGCACCGAGGAAGCGCCACTCCACGAAGCGCAGCGTCGACGTGTGGTCGTAGACGCGGTGGTCGACGTAGTTCCGTCGGGCGTAGGGCGACGCCACGATCGTCGGCACCCGGAAGCCGGCGAGGCCGAAGGTGGTCTCGACGTCCTTCGTGGCGCGGTCGTCGGCGAGCATCGGCGGGGTGACGTGGTCGAAGAACCCGCCCCACTCGTCGTAGGTGACGACGAAGACCCCCCGCTCCCACTGCTTCGAGCTCGCGAACGCCTGGAACACCTCGCGGATGAAGCGCTGGCCGAGGCGGACGTCGCCCTGCGAGTGGTCGTCGGTGCGGAGGTCGCCCACGAACCCGGGTGAGATGGCGACGACGTTCGGGAGGGTGCCCTGCTGGCACTGCTCGAAGAAGTCGTCGAGCGGACGGATCCACTGGTCGAACTGCGCGCCCCACAGCGCGAGCAGCGGGATGTCGGTGTGGTAGGTGCAGAAGGGGACCTGCCGTTCGAGCAGCTTCCCGAAGATCGTGGGGGTGCGGTACATGCCCGGCTTCAGCGGGCCGGGGTCCTCCTTCTCGCCGCCGGACTGCGCGGTGTACGCGTACTGGCGGTTCGGGAACGTGCCGGCGAGCAACGACGCGAACGAGCGGTCGTGCAGGGTGAAGCGCCGGGCGAGGTGCGCGTGGACCGGTACGTCCTCGGCGAGGTAGTAGCCGATCGCGTACGGGTCGTTGCCGGTGCCGGCGGCGAGGAACCCGTCGCCGAGCTCGATCCGGCCCGCGTTCCAACCGTGCCCGGGGATCGGGTGCCCGCACCCGCGGAACGGGTGCGGTTCGGCGCCGCCGCGGGTGAGGTGGTGGGTCTGGTGGCGCTTGCCGTCACCGTCGACGAACGTCTGGTGGATCTTCCCGTCGACGGTGAACTTCTTCCCCCAGCGCGAGCGACCAGCCTCGAGGTAGTGCTCGTCGCCGCCGAGCCAGCCGAGGTAGTGGTCGAACGAGCGGTTCTCCATCATCAGCACGACGACGGTGTCGATCGGGCTGTCGGACGGTTGGACGTCGAGCAGGTGGCCCCGAGGTCCCGGGGTGCGCGTGCGCGCACGCGGCGACAGCGCGCCCAGCGCGCTCCGACCGCCGAGCGCGACGCCACCGGCGACCGCGCCCGCGGCGCGTAGGAAGTCGCGGCGCGGGACGCCGGGGCTCGAGTCGTTCCTGCCCTTCACTGCCTCCCAGACTCGCGCGTGGCGTCGCGGTCAGGAGAGCACCCGCCTCGCCATCTCGACGTCGCGTGCGATCTGCGCGACGAGGTCGTCGACGGAATCGAACTTCTGCTCTCCGCGCAGGTGCTCGACGAAGCGCACGCGGACCGCCTGGTCGTAGAGATCACCGTCGAAATCGAGGACGTACGCCTCGAGCAGGGACGTTTCGGCCGACTCGTAGAAGGTCGGCCGCCGACCCAGCGAGATCGCGGTCATGCGCTCGACGCCGTCGGCGGCGACGAACCAGCCCGCGTAGATGCCGTCGGCGGGGAGGCAGCAGCGGCCGGGGACGGCGACGTTGGCCGTCGGGAAGCCGAGCTCCCGGCCCCGGCGGTCACCCTCGACGACGACGCCGCGCACCTCGTGGGGACGGCCGAGGAGCCCGGCGGCGGCGGCGACGTCGCCGGCCGCGAGCAGCTCCCGGATGGCGGTGGACGAGTAGATGGTGCCGCCCTGGCCGGTGCCGCCGGGTGCGGCCTCCAGCCCGACGCCGATGACCTCGAAGTCGAGCTCGGCGCCCATGCGCTGGAGGAGGGCGACGTCGCCGCCGCGGCCGTTGCCGAAGTGGAAGTCGGAGCCCACGACCACGAGGCGGGCGTGCCCGGCGCCGACGAGGACCTCGCGGACGAAGTCCTCGGCGGGCTCCTGACTGCGGGCCTCGTCGAAGTGGAGCACGAAGGCGAGGTCGAGGTACCCGGTGGCGTCGAGCAGCTCGAGCTTCTGCTCGGGCGTCGTCAGGAGGCGGGGTGCCGACTCCGGTCGGACCACCTCGGCCGGATGGCGGTCGAAGGTGACGCACACCGCGACCAGCTCGCGCGCATCGGCCAGCTCGCGCACGAGCCGCAGCACCGCGTGGTGACCGAGGTGCACGCCGTCGTACACACCGATGGTGACGACGGCACCGGGACCGCCGTCGAGCGCGGCGGAGAGAGCAGCGAGGTCGTCGACGATGCGCATGCTCACACGCTCACACGCTCACGACGTGCCCGCCGCGACGACGACGGCGGGGCGCAGCGACGCGCCGCGTGTGTCGTACACCGCCAGCAGCGCGCCGGCGGGATCAACGAGCGCGTAGGGACCGGTGCCGTGCACCGCCAGCGCACCGGCGGCGAACGAGACGCCGTGCGACACCGCACGCGCCTGCTCGGCGTCGACGTCGACGCGCTCGAGATCGCGCATCGCGGTGGTGAGCGGCAACACCGCCGCGGGTGGATCGGCCTCGACCTCGGCGAGCGGACGCGCGTCGGCGAGCGTGAACGAAGCGACGCGCGTGCGGCGCAGCGCCGCGAGGTGCGCGCATCCTCCCAGCGCGGCGCCGACGTCGGCGGCGAGCGAGCGCACGTAGGTGCCGCTCCCGCACTCCACCTCGATGTCGGCCTCGGGGTAGGGACCGGGCGTGAAGGACACGACGTCGAAGCGGTCGACGTGCACCGGACGCGGGGCGCGCTCGACCTCCTCCCCCGCGCGGGCCAGGTCGTGCAGCCGGCGGCCGCCGATCTTCACCGCCGACACCATCGGCGGCAGCTGCTCGATGTCGCCGAGGAAGCGCGGCAGCACGCGCTCGACGTCGTCGCGGGTGATGGGCATCGGACGCTGGTCGACCACCTCACCGGCGGCGTCGAGGGTGCTCGTCGCCACGCCGAACACGATCCGCCCCTCGTAGGCCTTGCCGGCATCGGAGAGGAAGCGCAGCAGCCGGGTGGCGCGGCCGAGTCCGACCAGCAGGACGCCGGTCGCGTCGGGATCGAGCGTGCCCGCGTGGCCGATCTTGCGCTGCCCGTAGGCCTTGCGCAGCTTCGCGACGACGTCGTGCGACGTGAACCCTGCCGGCTTGTCGACGACGACCAGTCCGTCCTGCATCATCGGTGAGGCAGGCGGGATCAGAGCGCGCCGCGGATGTTCGCGACGACGCTCGGGATGTCGAGCGTCGACTCGAACCCGGCCGCGTAGCGATGGCCGCCGCCACCGTTGTCGGCGGCGATGGCGCG
>DASUAS010000264.1:0-7183 GCA_035763625.1 Acidimicrobiia bacterium | reverse complement strand
CGGGTGCCTCCGGCACACGAACCACGCCGCGACGGCGGAGGTGGAGGTGAGGGGGAGCGTGGGGGAACAGGTGCCGAGGGGGTTCTGGGTGGCGGCCCGGGAGCAGCCCGAGCGGGTCGCGCTGATCGACGCGACCGGGCGGGTCTGGACCGCGGGCGAGCTCCTCGCGGGGGCGAACCAGCTCGTGCACGCGCTGCGCGCCCGTGGTGTGCAACCCTTCGAACCGGTGGCGACGCTCACCCGCAACTCCGCGGAGCTGTTCCAGGTGCTGCTCGCCGTGTTCCAGGGCGGCTGGCAGTACGTCCCGCTCAACACCCACCTCACCGCGGCGGAGCTGGCGTACGTGCTCGGCGATTCCGGCGCGGCCGCGCTCGTCGCCGACGCCGAGCTCGCCGACGTGGCCGCGGCGGCCGCCGAAGACGCGGGCGTCCCCACCTCGGGGCGCATCGCCGTCGGCGGCGACATCGCCGGCTTCACGCGCTTCGAGGACGCGCTCGCCGGCCAACCCGACACCACGCCCGGCGACCGCGTCGCGGGGCAGTTCATGCAGTACACGTCAGGAACGACCGGCCGGCCGAAGGCGGTGCAGCGCGACCTGCCGGCGTTCGACCCCGAGACGTGGGTGGCCGCGTACAGCGCCAACCTGACCCGGTACGACATCGAGCCCGGCGGCGACGCGGTGCACCTGGTGACCTCGCCGATGTACCACCTGTCACCACTCAACTTCGGCTACTTCTCGTTGCACCTCGAGCACACGGTCGTGCTGATGGAGAAGTGGGACGCCGAGCTGGCCTTGCAGCTCGTCGACGAGCACGCCGTCACCGACGTCGCGATGGTGCCGACACAGCTGCACCGGCTGATGGCTCTCCCGGAAGCCGTGCGCGCGCAGTACGACGTGTCGTCGTTGCGCCAGGTGATCCACGCGGCCGCGCCGTGCCCGGTCGAGCTCAAGCAGAGGTTGTTTGCGTGGCTCGGGCCGGTGATCTACGAGTTCTACGGCGCGTCGGAGGGAGGCGGAACCCTGGCCCGGCCCGAGGAGTGGCTCGCGCATCCGGGCACCGTCGGACGACCGTGGGTCGGCGCCGACGTGAAGGTGCTCGACGACGACGGCAACGAGGTGCCCCCGGGGACGATCGGCACCGTGTACCTCAAGCTCATGGGTGACTTCGCCTACAAAGGTGATCCCGAGAAGACCGCGGCCAACCGGCACGGCGACTACTTCACCGTCGGCGACATGGGCGAGCTCGACGCCGAGGGCTACCTCTACCTGCGCGACCGCAAGATCGACATGGTCGTGTCCGGCGGCGTGAACATCTACCCGGCCGAGGTCGAGGCCGCGCTGCTGTCGCATCCCGCGGTCGGCGACGTCGCGGTGTTCGGTGTGCCCCACGACGACTGGGGTGAAGAGGTCATGGCAGTCGTGGAACCGGCGCGCGACGTCGAGCCGTCTGACGCGCTCGTCGACGAGCTCCTCGCGCACTGCGAGACCATGCTCGCCCGCTACAAGCGGCCGCGGCGGTTGGAGTTCACCGACGCGATGCCGCGCGATCCCAACGGCAAGCTGTACAAGCGCACGCTGCGCGATCCCTTCTGGGCCGGGCGCGAGCGCGCCATCTGACCGAACCCCCGACGACAGGAGTCGACCGCATGGTCCGCGTGCCCATCGAGGAGGGGTACTTCCGCATCCCCGACGACCCCGCCGCGCCGCCGGTGCTGCTCGGCAGCCGGTGCCCGAACTGCGGCGAGGTCTTCTTCCCGCGGCGGATGGTGTGTGCGAAGTGCCTGTACGAGGGCACCGACGACGTCGACCTCTCGACGCGCGGGACCTTGTGGACGTGGACGTACTGCGAGATCCCGTTGTTCGGGAAGAAGGACACCGATGTGCCCGGCTACGGCGTCGGGCAGGTCGACCTCCCGGAGGGGCCGCGCATCCAGGCCATCCTGCTCGGAGGTCCCGACGACTTCGAGATCGGGATGGAGCTCGAGCTCGACCTCGAGATCCTCGACACCAACCGCGACGGTGACGAGGTCGTCATCTACCGGTTCCGGCCGGTGGAGGCAGCCTGATGCGGCGCGGGCTGAAGTTCGACGGCGTCGCGGTGGCCGGCGTCGGGATGGTTCGCTTCGGCATGTTGCGCGGGTACCCGCTCATGCACATGGCACGCGACGCGGGGCTGGTCGCGTTGCACGACGCGGGAATGACCCTGGCCGACGTCGACGAGGCGATGGTCGGCTACATCCAGCCCGGATCGATGATCGGGGTGAAGGCGATGAAGGAGCTCGGTCTCACCGGGCTTCCGGTCACCCACATCGAGAACGCGTCGGCGACCGGCCTGGTTGCGTTCCGCGAGGCGGCGTGGGCGGTGGCGTCGGGTCGTGCCGACGTGGCCATGGCGCTGTGCTTCGACAAGTTCACCGAGATGGGTGGCACCGGCGGGCGCGGAGGCGGTCGTGACGTCATCGACGCGCCGATCCTGCCCGCGTCGTACTTCGCACTCTGGGCGCAAAGGCGAATGCACGACCGCGGCACCACCGTCGACACGTACGCCACGATCGCGGCGAAGAACTGGAACTACGGCGCGGTCTCGCCGATGTCGCACCGACAGCCGGACCACGTCGTCACTCCGGAAGAGGTGCTCGCGTCGCGCATGGTGGCGCGCCCGCTGACGTCGATGATGTGCTGCCCGGCCGACGACGGCGCCGCGTGCGTGATCCTGGCGCGCGACGACATCGTGCGGACGCGCCGGCCCGATCGGCCGCTGGTGCGTCCGCTGGCGTCGGCGCTGCAGTCGGAGACGTACGCACGCGGGCACACCTTCGTCGGCCCGGTCGTCGGTCCGTCGACGATGACGAGCGACACCGCCAACGAGTGCTACGAGGCCGCGTCGCTCGGCCCCGACGACGTCGACGTCGCGTTCATCCACGACGCCTTCGTGAACGAGGAGCTCGAGTACTACGAACTGCTCGGGTTCGCCGAGCCCGGCGGCGGCGATCGGCTCGTCGCGGAGGGCGCCACCGGTCCGGGCGGGCGCATCCCGTTCAACACCGACGGCGGACTGCTCGCCCGTGGTCATCCCGGCGGGCCGACCGGGCTCGCCATCGTGCACGAGTGCGTGCAGCAGCTCCGCGGCGACGCGTCCGGCCGTCAGGTCGAAGGTGCGCGCGTCGCGCTCGCGCACCTCGTCGGCGGTGGCAGCGTCTGCACCGTCAACCTCCTCGGCGTCACCGACTGAATTCTCCTGGCTGAAAGGGACACGACCATGACGACTGACGACGATCTCCGCGCGGCCGGCAAGGAAGTCCAGGGCAAGCTCTGGCCCGCGACGCTCACCGCACCGGCCGGCCAGTTTCCCGCCGCGAAGCTGGCGCCCGAGTTCTTCGACTACGTGCAGCAGACCGCGTTCGGGATGGTGTGGTCGCGCCCGGGTCTGCCGGCCCGCGATCGCTCGCTGATCACGTGTTCGGTGCTCGCCGCCCTCGGCCACCACGAGGAGCTGCGCGCCC
This sequence comes from Acidimicrobiia bacterium, assembly GCA_035763625.1. Taxonomy (GTDB): domain Bacteria; phylum Actinomycetota; class Acidimicrobiia; order IMCC26256; family DASPTH01; genus DASUAS01. The sequence continues at coordinate 3,679 of DASUAS010000264.1, read as the reverse complement.
ACCTGGCCGGGGCCCGCAACGTCGGGCTCAGCAAGGAGGAGCTGGTCGAGGCGATCATGCACGTCTCGGTCTACGCGGGCGTCCCGGCCGCGGTCTCCGCCATGCGGGTCGCCGCCGACGTCCTCGGCACCGACGACTGATGCGAGGTTGCGTCGCTGCTACGTGTCATCCACGTTCGTGCGACGCAACCTTGGGTGGGTCAGGTGTTCCAGTGGAGCTCGACGTCTCCCTGACGTTCGGCGACGGCGACGAGGTCGCCCCAGTCGTGGTCGCCGAGGCCGGCGGCGATGGCGCCCACGAGCACCTGCAGCACCGCGGCGCCCGCGGGGGTCGGGACGCCGACGCCGCGGCCCAGCTCGACGATGAGGCCGGCATCCTTGGCTGCGAGCTCGAGCGCGAATTGCGCGGGGGCGTTGCGGGTGTCGATGTTCTCGACCATCCGATCGAGGTAGAAGTTCGCGACGCCGTTGGTGCGCAGCGCCTCGACGGCCCGCGGCGCGGGGATGCCCGACTTCGCGGCCAGGGAGAGACCTTCGAGGCTCACCCACGTGGTCGTGAACGCGATCAGGCTATTCACGAGCTTCATCGTGTTGCCCAGGCCGAGGGGGCCGAGGTGCGCGAACGCGCGACCGAGCGGTTCGAGCACGGGCTGCACGCGCGCGACGGCGTCGTCGTCACCACCGACCATGAACGAGAGCATGCGGTTCTGCGCACCGACGGCTCCGCCGGGGAGTGGTGCCTCCACCAGGTGGTGGCCGGTCGACGTCAACCGCACGCCGAGCTCGCGCACGACGTCCGGACTGTTCGTCGAGAGGTCGACGAGCACCGCGCCGGCGGGCGCGGTCGTCGCCCACTCGTCGGCGACCGCGCGCACCACCGCGGGGGTGGGCAACGACAACACCGTCATCTCGCTCGAGGCACCGACCTCGGCGACCGAGTCGACCGCGCGCCCCCCTTCGATCGACGCCGCGCGCTCGTGGTCGACGTCGAACACGACCACGTCGTGGCCGTCGGTCGCGAGGTTCGCCGCGACGTGTCCACCGATGTTGCCCAGACCGATGACCCCGACCTGCATCTGGTTCTCCCCCCGGGAGTGGGGCTCCGGCGGGAGCCCGGCCGGCGCACCGTACCCCGTGGCGCGCGCTCGGCGGCAAGGGTTAGCTTGCCGCGATGAGCCTTCGTGACCACGTGATCTGCGACAGCGACCTGCACGTCATGGAGCCGCCTGATCTCTGGGAGCGCTACATCGAGCCCGAGTACGCGCACGCCGCGCCGCGCGGGCTCAGCGAGATCCAGCGCGACATGCGCGTGAAGGTGAAGAACCACGTGATGCTCCGACTCGGCGCCGTGCGACCGCAGCTCGTCGAGGGACGCAAGACCGGCTGGCGGGAAGAGCACGACGACGTCTACGCCGCTTCTGAGGCCGCGGGATGGGACGCGGCGTCGCAGGTCGCGGCGATGGACGCCGAGGGTCTCGACATGGCCGTGCTCTACCCGTCGCGCGGACTGTTCGTCCTCGGCCTCGACAGCGTCGAGCAGGTCGGTCCCGACGGGCTCGAGCCCGGGTACGCCACCGCGATCGCGCGCGCGTACAACAACTGGATGAAGGACTTCTGTGACGTCGCGCCGACGCGCATGTTCGGCGCGGGCATGGTGGCGCCGCACGACGTCGATGGCGCGGTGCTCGAAGCGCGTCGCTGCGTGGAGGAGCTCGGGTTCAAGGCGATCTTCCTCGCGCCCGCGACCGTGAACCGCCGCCCGTGGCACCACCCCGCGTACGACCCGCTGTGGGCCGAGGTGGAACGCCTCGATGTGCCGATCGCGTTCCACGGCGGCGGGCAGACGTACCTCAAGCCCGACTTCAGCCTCGAGGTGCTCGACAAGATGATGCTCTGGCACAGCTTCAGCCAGCCGCTGGGCATCCAGTTCGTCACCGCGTGCGTGTGCGGTGGGGGTGTGCTCCACCGCTTCCCCGATCTGCGCGTCGCGCTGCTCGAGGGCAACTGCTCGTGGGCGCCGTGGTTCATGTACCGCCTCGACGAGCACTTCGAGTGGACGGGCTGGTACGAGGCACCCGAGCTCACGATGAAGCCCTCCGACTACTTCCGGCGCAACTGCTGGATCTCGGTCGAGAGCGACGAGGACACCGTCACCCACTTCATCGACACCTTCGGCCACGACAAGCTGGTCACCTCGACCGACTACCCGCACGGCGACTCGAAGTTCCCGCACGCGATCGAAGCTTTCGACAAGCTGCCCATGAGCGACGAGGCCAAGGCCGCGACCGTGAGCACCAACTGGTCGGAGCTGTACAAGATCCCGCTGGTGAAGCAGGTCTGACGGGGTGATCGCGGGCCCCGACATCACGGCCGACTTGCTCACCACGGCACTGCGCGAGGCCGGCCGGACCGACGTCTGCACGGTGGCGCAGTGCGACGTCGAGTACCGCCTCGGCGTGCTGCAGGCGCCGATGATCACGATGATCGGCGCCGCGCACGCGACCGCCGCACGTTCGTCGAGCGCCGACGGGATGTTCCTCCCCATGGCGACGCGCGCGTGCGCGGCCATCCGCGACCTCGACTCGTTCGCGCTGGTCGAGGCGTCCTAAGCCTCGAGCTGCTCCTTGAGCGCCGCCAGCGCGCCGGTGTAGGCGCCCTGCATCACCTCGACCATGTCGTCGTCGGTCTCGACGTCCCACGTGACGAAGGAACCGCTGCCGGCAGGCATCACCGTGACCGTGGCGCGGTGCACCTCGGGCTTCATGTCGCCCTCGACGATCCCGTAGGTGTACGTGCGGTTCTCGTCGTCGCGCGCGAGCTGACGCTCGACGATGCGCATGCCGAACATGCCCAGGATGCGGTCGTCGCCGGCGAGCTCGCACGTCTCGATGCCTGGCATCCAGGTGAGGTCACCGAAGTTCCCGAGCTTGGCCCACACCTCGTCGGCGGGTCGGTCGATCGTGATCTCGGCACGTGCTTCGCCCATCGGGAGCTCCTTGGTGTGTTCGAGACGCGGCGGGATACCGTCGCGGCCCGCATCGCCGATGCCGTGTGTCTAGCCGAAACGAGGTCGCCGTGCCGTCACCCGCCGAACTGTTCGACTTGAGCGGCAAGGTCGCCGTCGTCACCGGGGGGAGCCGCGGCATCGGACGCGCGGTGTCGTTCGCGCTCGCGGCCGCCGGCGCCGAGGTGGTGGTTGCCAGCCGCAAGCTCGACAACTGCGAGAGCACCGCGGCCGAGATCACCGAGGCGACCGGCAACCGCGCCGTGCCGATGGCGGTCAACGTCAGCCACTGGGACCAGTGCAGCCGGCTGGTGGACGACGTCTACGCCGAGCTCGGCCATTGCGACGTGCTGATCAACAACGCCGGGCTCTCGCCGCTGTATCCCGACCTGGCCTCGGTCACCGAGGAGCTCTACGACAAGACGCACGCGGTGAACGCCAAGGGCCCGTTCCGTCTCGCCACGCTCGTCGCCACCCGCATGTTCGAAGGCAGCGGCGGCTCGATCATCAACGTGTCGACCGCGGGGTCCTGGCGTCCCGACGAGCACGACCTGCCGTACGCGATGGCCAAGGCTGGGCTCAACGCGCTGACGCTCGGCCTCGCGGGCGCCTTCAATCCGAAGGTGCGGGCCAACACCGTGCTGCCGGGCCCGTTCGAGACCGACATCACGAAGGC
>DASUAS010000263.1:0-4895 GCA_035763625.1 Acidimicrobiia bacterium | reverse complement strand
AGCAGCGTCAGCACGACGAACGGGGCGAGTCCAACGAGGAGCTGCCCCAGGATCCGAAGCTGCCGAGACCATGATCGCCACGTCGTGAACACCACGTAGCCACCGACGGCGACGGCCCAGAGCACCGCGTCGAGTGGACGGGCGATGAACGTCAGCCCCAGGAGCGCCCCGGCGGCGACGATCAGCCCGCGCGAGCGCTGCTTCACGCCGGCGAGAAGCGACGCCCCGAACGACGTGCCGAGCCCCAACCCGAACATGTAGCTCAAGTACACGCCGCTCTGGAGGATCACGATCGGCGACAGCAGCACGAGCACCGATGTGACCAGTGCGAGCGTCCGGTCCTCGGTGAGCACGCGGACGAAGGCGTAGGTCCCGACGACCGCGAGCGCCACGCCGATCGGAATTGCCAACGCCGGCGACCCGTAGATCCACTGCGACAACGCCATGAGCCCGGGCCAACCGAGCGTGTACTGCGAGAAGAAGTGATCGCCCCGGATTCCGGTCAGCCACGGTTGGAAGAACGCGGGCACACCGCCGGTCGAGGCGACCAGGTGTCCGGATCGCAGCACACCGGCCTGCCAGAGGTACGCCGCTTCGTCGCGGTTCCACGACAGCGCGGGATACACGAGGTGGCGCACGAGCGTCGACTCGACGACGGCGACGATGCCGAGCGCCACCACGAGCCGAGTCTCGAGCCGAGTCGCCAACCGTCGAGGCGGTTCCGCTCCGCTCTCGCCCGTGCGCGGATCGGCAGCCGTGACCGGCACAGAACCCCCCACCGGGCGGAGTGTAACGGGAGGGGGTCAGCCCTCTCGGTGCTGGGATTCCGGGCTACTTGGCCGCAGCCCAGTTGGGACCGAACCCGGTGTCGACGGTGAGCGGCACGCGGAGCTCGGTGACATGCTCCATCACGTCGCGCACCAGCGACTCGGTGGCGTCCTCCTCGTCCTCGGGCACCTCGAGCACGAGCTCGTCGTGCACGGTCAGCAGCATCCGGGTGTCGGAGCCGGCCGCGTCGAGCGCCCGGTCGAGGTCGATCATGGCCAGCTTGAAGATGTCGGCCGCGCTCCCCTGCACCGGCGCGTTCTGCGCCATGCGCTCGCCCATCTGGCGGATGCGGAAGTTGTCCGACGACAGCTCGCTGATCTGGCGTCGGCGTCCGAAGATCGTGGTGGTGTACCCGCGTTCCTTGGCCTCCCGCACCGTCTCGATCATGAACGTCTTGACGTTCGGGAAGCCGTCGAAGTAGGCGTCGAGGATCTCGGCCGCTTCTCCGGTGGGGATGCCCAGGCGTTGCCCGAGGCCGAAGGCCTCCATCCCGTAGGCGAGGCCGTAGTTGACGACCTTGGCGAAGCGGCGCTGCGCCGCGTCGACGTCGGACTCGGCCACCCCGAACACCTTTGCCGCGGTGGCGGTGTGCACGTCGACGCCGCGGTCGAAGGCGTCGATGAGCCCGGGGTCCTCGGCGAGGTGCGCGAGCACTCGCAGCTCGATCTGCGAGTAGTCGGCGGTGAGGATGCCCCACCCCGGATCGGCGACGAACGCCCGCCGCATCTCCCGGCCGTCGGCGGTGCGCACCGGCACGTTCTGGAGGTTGGGCGCCTCGCTCGAGATACGACCGGTGGTGGTGTCGGTCTGCTTGAAGGTGGCGTGGATGCGGCCGTCGGCGGCGATGAGCGGCGGCAGCGCGTCGGCGTAGGTGCTGCGCAGCTTCTCGACTTCTCGGTAGTGGAGGAGGTCCTCGACGATCGGGTGCTCGTCGGCCATCTTCTGCAGCGAATCGGCGTCGGTCGACGGCCCGGTCTTCGTCTTCTTCACGGGGACGAGACCGAGCTCGTCGAAGAGGATGGTGCGCAGCTGCGGCGTGGAGTTCACGTTGAACTCCTTGCCCGCGTGCGCGTAGATCCGCTGCACGTACGTCTCGCACTGCTCGGCGAGGTCCTTGCGCAGCGACTCGAGGAACTCGCGGTCGACCCGGATCCCGTGGGTCTCCATGCGCGCCAGCACCCGCACCAGCGGCAGCTCGAAGCGCTCGTAGAGGTCGGTGAGCTCGCGCGCGTCGAGGGCGTGGTCGAGCGCGGCTGCCAGCTGCAGCACGACGACGGCTCGACGCCCGGTCTGCTCGAGCTCGACGTCGCCGTCGAGATCGAGGGTGCCGGGCTCCGTGTCGGGTGACGTGATCTCCACCGAGAGGACCCGCAGCGCGAGGTCGTCGAGCAGGAACTTCCCCGAGCCCGGATCGAGCAGGTACGCCATCAGCGCGGTGTCGTGGTGCAGCGTGCGGACGTCGCGCCCGAGGCCGTGCATGAGCTCCTTGGCCCGGTGCGCGATGAGTGGCGGTCCGCCGTCGGCGACGAGGGCGTCGAGCGCGGCACCGACCTTCGGCGACCGCAGGATCGACGCGTCGACGTACGCCGCGTGCGCGTCGTCGCGCGCGACGGCGAGCGCGCGCAGCGGACTCGTGCCGGGCGCGCCTTCCCAGCGCGCCTCCACCGCGAACGGCTCGCCGGCGTCGGTGAGCTCGGCGAACAGCGCGAGGGCGGCGGCTTCGTCGCGCACGTGGGTGACCTCGACGTCGAGCACCTCGGCCTCGGTGACCGCTGCCGACTCGCCGATCGCCTCGAACAACCGCGGGAGCAGCGTTCGAAACGCGAGCTGGTCGAACAGGACCCGCACCTCTTCGCGGTCCCACGCGCCCATGCGCAGGTCGGCGGGCTCGACGTCGACCTCGCAGTCGAGGCGCAGGCGCGACATGTCGCGGTTGAGGAACACGCGCTCGCGTGCGTCGCCCAGGTTCTGCCGTTGCTTCGGTGGCAGCTCGTCGAGGTGGTCGAAGATGCCTTCGAGGTCGCCGTAGGTGTTGACGAGCTTGGCCGCGGTCTTCTCGCCGATTCCCGGCACACCGGGGAGGTTGTCGCTCGGATCGCCCCGCAGCGCGGCGTACTCGGGATACTGCGCCGGGGTGACGCCGGTCCGCTCCTTGATGCCGGCCTCATCGTAGAGCGCGTAGTCGGACACGCCGCGCCGGTTGTAGAGCACCTTGACGTGCGGGTCGGCGACGAGCTGGTAGCTGTCGCGGTCACCGGTGACGATGACGACGTCGAGGCCCTCCGCCGCGGCGCGCGTCGCCAACGTCGCGATCACGTCGTCGGCCTCGACGTCGGGGAGCTGCAACGTGGGGATGTGGAGCGCGTCGACGACCTCGTGGATCAGCGGGAGCTGCGGCACGAACAGGTCGGGCGTCTCCTTGCGGTTGCCCTTGTAGTCGGCGTCGAGCGCGTGGCGGAAGGTCGGCCCGGGTGCGTCGAACACCACCGCGATGCCGTCCGGATGCTCGTCGCCGAGCACCTTCACCAGCATCGAGGTGAACCCGTACACCGCGTTGGTGACCGTGCCCTCGGGAGTCGCGAGATCCGCGGGCAGGGCGTAGAAGGCGCGGTACGCGAGCGACAAGCCGTCGATCAGGAGGAGCGTCGCCATCCCTACGGTCGATTCCGCTCCGGCGTCCCGGCCATCCCGCCACGCCTCCGCTGCATCTCCATCGAGGCGATCGTAGGTCGCCAAGTGCGGAGCGAGCGGAGGCGAGCGAGGGGTGGTCAGGGAGTGAGCTGGCCCTCGACGACGCGCCGGGCGATCTCGTCGATCTTCACCCGGTTCGCCATCGCCTGCTGCTGGAGGAAGCGCCAGGCGTCCTGCTCGGCCATCCCGTGCTCGTCCATGAGCCGGCCCTTCGCCCGGTCGATGTTCTTCCGCGCCTCCAGACGCGCCTGCAGGTCCTCGACGTCACGCTCGAGCGCGGCGAGCTCGGCGAAGCGGCCGAGCGCCACCTCGATCGCAGGGATGAGGTCGCTCTTCTGGAACGGCTTCACCAGGTACGCGAGCGCGCCCGCGTCGCGAGCTTGCTCGACCAGCTCGCGCTGCGAGAACGCCGTGACCATGAGCACCGCGGCGAGCCGATCGCCCGCGATCTCCCGCGCCGCCGACAGCCCGTCGAGGCCCGGCATCTTGATGTCGAGGATCACCAGGTCGGGTCGAAGGTCGCGCACGAGCTCGACCGCCTCGTCGCCGCGACCGGTCTCGCCGACGACGTCGTAGCCGTCCTCCTGGAGCAGCTCCTTGAGGTCGAGGCGGATGATCGCCTCGTCCTCGGCGATCACCACGCGGGTGGGGCGGGGGTCTGCGGACACGGTGCTCCCGGAAGGTCAGCGGGCGGACAGTTCGGCCGAGATGCGGTCGAGCAACGAGTCCTGCTCCCGCTCGAGCTCGCGCACGGTGCTGCGGAGCGAGTCGGCGTGGCGGGCCTGCGCGTCGGCGTGCCGGCGGGCGTCGCGGGCCTCGACGTCGGCGAGCGGGGTCTCCGCCACCAACGCCCGGAGGCGGCCGTCTTCCGCCTCCTCCTCGAGGAACCCCAGCTGCTCTTCGGTGACTGCGAGCTCCGCGCGCATGCGCTTCAGGCGCTCGCTCACGTCGACGAGTCGTCGCTGCAGGAGGGATTGCGACATCGGGCTCATCCTAGAGCGGGGGTGCGTTCAAGCCGGTTCCGACTTCTGCCGACATCGGGTGCACCGTGCTCCGACGCCTCGCCGTCCTCCTCGCCCTGTCCCTCGCCGCCGCGCTCGCGCTCGGTGGCCCGCCCGCGCTCGCCGCCGACCGGGCCGACGCCGCGAACCCCAACGCACGCGACCCGGTCACCCTCGCGCAGCAACGTCTCGACGCCGCGCGCGCCGAGGCCACCGACATCTCCGGTCGCATCTCGACCGCGCAGACCGAGCAGGCGAAGCTCGAGGCCGAGATCGCCGACGCCGAGGCGAAGATCCCGGCGTTGCGCGCCAAGGCCACCGAGCTCAAGGAGCAGGTGAAGGCACGAGCCGCGCAGCTGTACGTGCAGCGCGGTG
>DASUAS010000262.1:0-5119 GCA_035763625.1 Acidimicrobiia bacterium | reverse complement strand
GACCGCGTAGTCGTTGAGCGCGACCGCGCGCGCCCGGTCGAGCACGCGCCGCCCGGCGGCGGTGACGGCGACGCGGGCGACGCGTCGGTCGTCGGGATCGACGCGACGCGTCACGAGGCCCTGGTCCTCGAGCGCGCGCAGCTGCCGGCTCGCGTTCGACAAGTCGACCTCGAGCCGTCGCGCCACCTCGCTCACCGCGACCGGACCGTGGCGCTGCACCACCCGCAGCGCGGCGAGCGTCGTCTCCGACAGCGACACGCCGAGCGCGCGCTGCAACCGGTCACGCTGGCGCGGACTGCGGGTGCTCGCGATCAGCAGCGACGTGAACTCGTGGATACGCTCGAGGTCGCGCTCGCTCACTCCGTCGCGATCAGCGAGTCGAGCCGCTGCGTGGTCTCCACCCACTCCTCCACCATGTCGAAGATGACGTCGCGCACGGGGCGGACGGTGTTCATGCTGCCGACGATCTGTCCCACCGGGAAGCCGGTGAGGTCCTTGTTCTGGGAACGTGTGACCCGTCGCGCCGCCTCCGAGAACACGATCCCCTGCAGCGGCATCGGCAGCGGGTCGGGGGTGTCGTCGCGCTCCCACGCGTCGGTCCACGCGGTGCGCAGCTGACGCGCCGGCTTGCCCGTCATCGACCGCGACCGCACCGTGCCCCGCGAGTTCGCGGCCAGCAGCTTCTCCACCGCGATCGGGTTGGTGTCGGCTTCCGCGACGGTCAGCCAGATGGAACCGGTCCACACGCCCTGCGCGCCCAACGCCATCGCCGCGGCCATCTGGCGGCCGCGGCCGATGCCGCCGGCGGCGAGCACGGGCACGTCGGGCCCGACCGCGTCGACCACCTCGGGCACGAGCACCATGGTGGACACGTCGCCGCAGTGGCCGCCGGCCTCGGTGCCCTGGGCCACGATCACGTCGGTGCCCTGCGCGACCTGGCGCTCGGCGTGCTGGCGGTTGCCGACCAGCCCGCCGACGAGGATCCCCTGCTCGTGGGCCTGCTCGACGACGTAGGGGGGCGGTGGGCCGAGCGCGTTGACCACCATCGACACCGGATGCGAGAGCGCGACCTCGACCTGCCCCGGGCCCTCCTCGTCGACGCCGAGGCCGGCCGCCTTCACCACGCCGGTCTCCAGATCCGCGGGCAGCGGCGGCACGCCGTGCTCGGCGAGCAGCTCCTCGACGAAGGCCTGGTGCTCGGCCGGGATCAGCTCGTGGAGGTGCTCGAGGCTCGCCTCCGCGCCTCCGCCCTTGCCCACGTACTTGGCCGGCATGGCGAAGTCGACGCCGTAGGGCATGCCGTCGACGTGGTCGTCGATCCAGCTCAGCTCGATCTCGAGCTGGTCGGGGGCGTAGGCGAGGGCGCCGAGCACGCCGTAGCCACCCGCCTTGCTCACCGCGGCGACGACGTCGCGGCAGTGCGAGAAGGCGAAGATCGGCAGTTCGATCCCGAGTCGGTCACAGATCGGTGTGCGCACGGCGGTCCCCCGGAGGTGGTGGCGGTTTGCTGGTGCTTCGAGTTGCTTGCGCACGCGCAAGCATTTCTGTGGCAGAGTACGCCCGTTCTCGCACCTCGGCAAGAGAAGGCAAGGGGAGCTGCTCGATGCCCGACGCACTGGTCGAACGCCAGGGCCACACGATGGTCATCACGATGAACCGGCCGAAGCGCTACAACGCGCTCACCGGGGCGATGCTCACGCGGATGTACGACGCGATGGTCGAGGCGTGTGCCGACGACGACGTCCGCTCGATCATCCTCACCGGCGCCGAGGGCAACTTCTGCTCGGGCGCCGACCTGCGGGCTATGGCCGGTGACGCCGAGGACACCGACTCCGAGATCGACGTCGCCGCCCGCATGGCCGACGACCCCGACCTCCCGTACAAGGGGTTGCTGCGCCACTACCAGCCGTCGAAGCCGCTCATCGCCGCGGTGGAGGGCGTCGCCATCGCCGGCGGCACCGAGCTGTTGCAGGGCACCGACATCCGCGTCGCCGGTGAGTCGGCGCGCTTCGGCGTCAGCGAGGCGCGCTGGTCGCTCTACCCGATGGCCGGATCCGCGGTGCGCCTCCGCCGCCAGATCCCGTACACGCACGCGGCGGAGATCCTGCTCACCGCGAAGCACATCACCGCCGAGGAAGCGGCGCGCATCGGCCTCATCGGTCATGTCGTGCCCGACGGCGAGGCGCTGGCCAAGGCGCTCGAGATCGCGGAGACCATCAACAACAACGGCCCCCTCGCGGTCGAGGCGATCCTGCGCACGTTGCGTGAGACCGACGGCATGACCGAGCAGGAAGCGCTCGCGCACGAGTTCGGGTACGGCCAGGCCGTCTTCGCCAGCGAGGACGCCAAGGAGGGCCCGAAGGCGTTCGCCGAGAAGCGCACCCCCAACTTCCAGCGCCGCTGAGACCCTCCGGAACGGTGGGGGCGGTCAGATGTGGGTGACGTCGGCGCCGGCGGCCTCGTAGCTGGCGCGGATGAGCGCGCTCGAGCGCGGGTCGGCAGAGATGCCGAGGCCCATCTTGCTCATCACGTAGCCGCCGGCGAGGCGGTGCTCGGGGTCGGCGAAGCCCACCGAACCACCCGCGCCGTAGTGGCCGAACGCGCCGGCGCCGCCCATCGGCGCGAAGGCCGACGCGGCCCAGAACCCGAGCGCGATCGTCGACTCGACGTCGAGGCCGGGGAACGACAGCACCTGGTCGGCGCCCGACGTCTGCAGCTTCCGCGCGGCGTCGATCTGGGCACGCGTGAGCAACGGCTCCGACGGACCGCCCTCCACCCCTCCGACCAGACCCGCGTACATGCGCGCCAGGGAGCGCGCGTTGGTGATGCCGTTGGCGGCCGGGATCTCGGCGGCATGGAAGTCACGGTGGTTGGCGGCGTCGCCGAGGTCGCCCTCGAACGCACCGTTGAGCGACAGCGCGCGCACGATGAGCGCCTCCTCGCCGAGCATGTCGACGAGGCTGACGCCGCCGGTGTCCATCGGGATCATCGGCGCGACGCGCGGCTCGTACTCCTCGGGCAACCCGATCCAGAACTCGAGGTCGTAGGGCTTCGCCACCTCGTCGCGGAAGAACGAGCCGAGCGTGCGGCCGTCGACACGGCGCACGACCTCGCCGACGAGGTATCCGTACGTCAGGGCGTGGTAGCCGTGCGCCACGCCCGGCTCCCACAGCGGCATCTGCACCTCGAGCGCGCGGATCACCGGATCCCACGCCAACGCCTCTGCGCGCGACAGACGAGCATCGATCGTCGGGAGTCCCGCCTGGTGCGTCAGCAGCCAGCGCACCGGGATCGTCTCCTTGCCCGCCTGCCCGAACTCGGGCCAGTACTCGACGACCGGCGCGTCGATGTCGAGCACCCCGCGCTCGGCGAGAAGGTGCGCGCACACCGCGGTGGCGCCCTTCGTGGACGAGAACACGATCTGCAACGTGTCCGCGTCGTACGGCTCGCCGGTGTCGGACCGGGTCCCGCCCCAGATGTCGACGACCTTCGCGCCGTCGACGTAGAACGCGTAGCTCGCGCCCTGCTCTCCGTGCTCGACGAAGTTGTTGGCGAAGGCGTCACGCACGCCCTCGTACCCCGGTTCGACGTCGCCCCCGACCTCGATGCTCCCACCACTCATGTCGGCTCCTTCGGCATCACGTCGCTTCCTTCGGCATCAAGTCGCTTCCTTCGGCATCACGTCGCTTCCTTCGGAAGTCCGAGCACTCGCTCACCCAACACGTTGCGTTGGATCTCGTTCGAGCCGCCGTAGATGGTGTCGGACCGGCTGAACAGGAACAGCTTCTGCTCGAGGGTGAGCTCGTAGGCCAGCGAACCACCTTCACCGCTGATGGCGACGAGACCTTCGGGCCCGAGCACGTCGACCATCAGGTTGCCGAGGTCACGGTGCCACGAACCCCAGAACAGCTTGGAGATCGACGCCTCGGGTCCGGGAACGCCCTTCGCCGCCATGCTCCGCATCGCGTTCCACTTCATGAGGTGCAGGCCGATCCACGCGTCGACGAGCCGGCCGCGCAACGCCGGATCCTCCCCGCGCCCACGGTCGCGCGCGAGGTCGAGCACGTGGTCGAGCTCGCGCTCGAAGCCCACCTGCTGCGCGAGGGTCGACACCCCGCGCTCGAAGCCGAGCAGACCCATCGCGATCTTCCATCCGTCGTCGACGTCGCCGACGACGAGCGACGCCTCGGTGCGGGCGTCGTCGAAGAAGACCTCGTTGAACTCCCCGCCACCGGTGATCTGCACGATCGGCCGCACCTCGACGCCGGGCTGGTCCATCGGCACGAGCAGGAACGAGAGGCCCTTGTGCCGCGACGACCGGGGATCGGTGCGCGCCACCACGAAGCACCAGTGCGACACGTGCGCGAGCGACGTCCAGACCTTCTGGCCGTTGACCACCCATTCGTCGCCGTCGCGATGCGCGCGCGTGGCCACGTTGGCGAGGTCGGAGCCCGCGTTCGGTTCGCTGTAGCCCTGGCACCAGCGGTCGTCGCCGCGCCGGATCCCGGGGAGGAACCGCTCCTGCTGCTCCGGCGTGCCGTACGCGATCAGCGTGGGTGCGAGCAGGTTCTCTCCCATGTGGTTCACGCGCGCGGGTGCCTGAGCGCGGGCATACTCCTCCGCCCAGATGATCTGCTGGCCGAGCGTCGCGCCGCGACCGCCCGACTCGACCGGCCAGCCGAGCCCGATGAACCCGGCCCGGCCCAGCTCGTGCTCCCACGCGACGCGCACGTCGAAGCCGACGTCTTCGTCGCCGGGGCCGCCGCGTCCCTTCAGCTCCGCGAACTCACCGACGACGTGGGCGGCGAGCCAGGCCGCGACGTCGCGCCGGAAGCGCTCGTCGTCGTCGGTGAGCTCGACGTCGGCCATGGTCAGGAGGCCATGGGTCAGGAGGGCAGTGCCATGAGCTCGACCCGCACGCCGTCGGGATCGGCGAGGAACAGCAGGTCGATGCCCGGGCTGGCGCGCGTCTCCTCGATGACGGTCGCGCCGCAGTCGACCAGGTGCTTCGTGGCCGCGTCGAGGTCGTCGACGTAGAACGACAGGTGCGTCAACCCCACCTGGTTGCGTACCGCCGACGGCGTGCCCTCGACGCCGGGCGAGACGAAGTGCAGCAGCT
>DASUAS010000261.1:0-5392 GCA_035763625.1 Acidimicrobiia bacterium | reverse complement strand
AGATCATCTCGCGCCCGTTCATGCCCATGCCGCGCGCGGCCTCGCGGATCTCGTCGTCGACGCTCGCCATGCCCACGTACGCGTTCGCGAGCATCGGTGGGAGCGCGAGGGCGAACATGGCGATGAACGCGGGCACCGACTGCACCGGCGTGAGGACCCCGGTGGGGTCACCGATGCCGACCCACTGCACCGCCAGGATCAGCAGCGCGAACGCGGGGAGCGCGCGCCCGATGTTGGCGATGTTCACGGCCACGGTGCCGCCCGTCCGCACGTGCCCGAGCAGGATCCCGATGGGCAGCGCGACCGCCGCGGCGACGAGCACGGACACGATCGTGAGCTGCAGGTGCTGACCGATGAGGTTCGGGATCGACTCGTTGCCGTGCCACTGGTCGGAGCTCGTGAGGAAGTCGAACACGTCGCCGAGGAAGTTCATCCGAGCTGCGGCGGTCGGTAGGCGGGCACGGGTTTCGCCTTCCGCTTCCCGGCGCGCGCCCACGGCGTCGCCAACCGCTGCGCGAGCACGAGCAGCAGGTCGGCGACCACGGCCAACGCGAGTGAGAGCACGACGCCGACGGTGAGCGGGGTGCGGAACGCGCGTTGCAGGCCGTCGAGCATCAGCGCGCCGAGACCACCCTGCCCGATCAGCGCGGTGATCGCCACGAGCCCGATCGTTGTGACGGTGGCGATGCGGATCCCGGCGATGACGGCGGGGAGCGCGAGGGGCAGGTCGATCTGCAGGATCTGGCGCGTCCGCGAGTACCCCATGCCGAGTGCGGCGTCCTTCACGTCGGCGGGCACGCCGTCGAGACCGGTCACCGTGTTCCGCACCAGGATCAGCAACGTGTACGCGGTGAGCGGGATGAGCGCGGTCGTGCGCGACAGACCGGTGAGCGGGAGCAGCAGCGCGAACAGCGCGAGCGAAGGGATCGTGTAGAGCACGCCGGTGATCGCGAGCACCGGACCGTAGAGGCGCCGGTAGCGCACGCTCAGCAGCGCGAGGGGGAGTGCGATCATGAGCCCGAACAGCACCGCGAGCACGGTGAGCTCGATGTGCTCCACCAGCCGCTGGCGGATCTCGTCCGTGTGGTCCTGCACCCAGGGCCAGTAGAGCCACTTGGGGCCGATGTCCTCCGCCGCCAGGACGAGGAGCGCCATCCGCCGAGCCTAACGGTGGGGATCGACGGGTATCGTCGCCGGATCACCTCCGAGCCGATGATCCGCCTCGACCGGATCAGCAAGCAGTACCCCGGTGGCCTGGTCGCCGTGCGGGAGCTCTCGCTCGACATCCCGGCCGGTCACGTGTGCGTGCTCGTCGGTCCGTCGGGGTGCGGCAAGACGACCACGCTCAAGATGATCAACCGCCTCATCGAGCCGACGGCGGGGCGCATCTTCCTCGAGGGCCGCGACGTCACGCACGCCGACCCGGTCGACCTGCGCCGTCACATCGGGTACGTGATCCAACAGGTGGGTCTGTTCCCGCACCAGACCATCGCCGCCAACATCGCGACGGTGCCGAAGCTGTTGGGCTGGCCCAAGGCGCGCGCCGACGCGCGCGTCGACGAGCTGCTCGAGCTGGTGGGGCTCGACGACGCCGACTACCGCAGGCGCTATCCGGCGCAGCTGTCCGGCGGCCAGCGACAGCGCGTGGGTGTGGCCCGCGCGCTGGCGGCCGATCCGCCCGTCCTGCTCATGGACGAGCCCTTCGGGGCGATCGATCCGGTGACGCGCGTGCGCCTGCAGGACGAGTTCCTCCGACTCCAGGGCGAGGTGCAGAAGACCGTCGTGTTCGTCACCCACGACATCGAGGAAGCGGTGAAGATGGGCGACCGCATCGCCATCCTCGACGTGGGCGGCGTGCTCGAGCAGTACGCGACGCCGGCGGAGATCCTCGGTCGTCCCGCATCCGGCATGGTGCGCGAGTTCGTCGGGCGCGACCGCGCGCTCAAACGGCTGCGGGTGACGCCGATCGAGGCCGAGTGCCTGGAGCACCCACCGACGGTCGGGCCCGACGCCACGCTCTCTGAAGCCCGCACCGCCATCTCCAAGTGGGACGCGGGCTGGGTCGCCGTCGTCGGCGACGACGGCGGCCTGCGTGGCTACGTCGACGACGCGGGCGCGATCGGCGACGGCGTCGTGTCCGATCGGTTGCAGCGCGTCGAGAGCTGGGTGCCGATCGACCAGGACCTCCAGGACGTCCTCGCCACGATGCTCCTGACGCGCGAGGGGTGGGTGTCGGTGCTCGACGGCGACCGCTTCGTCGGAGTCCTCACGCCCGAGGCCGTGTACCGCACCCTGCGCCGGTCGCTCGAGGCGCCGTCGGAATCGGGGCCGAACGACGGCGACCGACGGCGGTAACGTCGAGCGCGCATGGCGATGGACGTGGCCGCGACGCTGCTCGACCTGGTGGGGAACACCCCGCTCGTACGGCTGGGGCGGCTGGGCCGCGACCTGCAGTGCGACCTCCTCGCCAAGGCCGAGATGTTCAACCCCGGCGGCAGCGTGAAGGACCGACCTGCGGTCGCCATGATCGACGCCGCCGAGCGTGACGGGCTGCTGCTTCCCGGCGGCACCATCGTCGAACCCACGTCGGGCAACACCGGGGCCGGACTCGCGATCGTGGCCGCCCAGCGCGGCTACCGCTGCGTCTTCGTGATGTCCGACAAGATGAGCGAGGAGAAGGTCTCGCTGCTGCGCGCCTACGGCGCCGACGTGGTGGTGTGCCCCACCGCGGTGCCGCCGGAGCACCCCGACTCGTACTACTCGGTCGCCGACCGCCTGACGCGTGAGACGCCGGGCGCCTTCCGGCCCGACCAGTACTCCAACCCGGCCAACCCCGCCGAGCACGAGCGCTCCACCGGACCCGAGATCTGGCGGCAGACCGAGGGACGGGTCACGCACTTCGTCGCCGGCGTCGGCACGGGCGGGACCATCACCGGCGTGGCGCGCTACCTCAAGGCGCAGAACCCCGACGTGCAGATCGTGGCCGCCGATCCCGAGGGCTCGGTGTACTCGGGCGGCAGCGGTCGCCCCTACCTCGTCGAGGGCGTGGGTGAGGACTTCTGGCCCACCACCTACGACCCGTCGTTCACCGACCGCACGGTGATGGTGAGCGACGCGGAGTCGTTCGCGGCGGCGCGGCGCGTCACCCAGGAGGAGGGTCTGCTCATCGGCGGGTCGTGCGGCACCGCGGTGCACGCGGCGCTGGTCATCGGGGCCGAGCTCGGTCCCGACGCGGTCGTCGTCGTGCTGCTGCCCGACTCCGGCCGCAACTACCTGTCGAAGATCTTCGACGACGGCTGGATGACGCGCTTCGGCTTCCTCCGCCACGCCGGGCCGACCGCCGGCGACGTCCTCGCGGCGAAGGACGGTGCCATCCCCGACCTCGTCGTCATCACCGGAGACTCCTCGACGCGCGACGCGTTCACTCGCATGCGCGAGCTCGGCGTGTCGCAGCTCGTCGTCGCGACCACCACCGACCAGCCGCTGGCGGCGAAGGAGGTGTCGGGCGCGGTCTCGGAGCTGCCGCTCATGGACAAGGCGTTCCGCGACCCGACGGTCCTCGACCGTCCGGTCGGCGAGATCATGGAGCCGGCGCCGCCGATGCTGGGGATCGGCGAGACCGTCTCCGACGTCGTCGAACGGCTGGAGTCGTGCACCGCGGTGCTCGTGCTCGACGGCGGTCATCCCGTCGGGGTGCTCACCCGCTCCGACGTGTTGACGTTCCTCGCCGAACGAGCACCTTCCTGATTCGTCCCTGATTCGTCCACCAGAGAGGATTCCCCCGCCATGGCCGACGGCTTCGAGACGCGCGCGATCCACGAGGGCCAACCCCCCGACCCCGCCACCGGCGCGGTGGTCACACCCATCACGCTCTCGTCGACGTTCGTGCACGAGGAGGTCGGGCGCCACTCGGGCTACGAGTACTCGCGCTCGGGCAACCCCACCCGGCACGCCTACGAGCAGTGCGTGGCGTCGCTCGAGGGGGCGCTGCACGGCTACGCGTTCGCCAGCGGCATGGCCGCGGAGGACGCGGTCCTGCGGCTGCTCGAACCGGGTCAGCGCGTGATCGTCCCCGACGACGCCTACGGCGGCACGTTCCGGCTGGTGTCGAAGGTGCTGGCGCCCGCGGGCATCAAGTGGAGCGTTGCCGACCTCACCGACGTCGAGGCGCTCGAAGCCGACTGGCCCGACGGCACCGCGCTGGTGTGGGTGGAGACGCCCACCAACCCGATGCTCACGATCGTCGACATCCTGGCGGTGTGCGAGGTGGCGCACGAGCGCGGCGCGCGGGTGGTGGTCGACAACACCTTCGCCACGCCCTTCCTGCAGCGACCGCTCGAGCTCGGTGCCGACGTCGTCGTGCACTCCGCGACCAAGTACATCGGCGGCCACTCCGACGTCGTCGGGGGGTTCGCGGCGACCAACGACCCGGAGATCGCGGAGCGGCTCGCGTTCCTGCAGAACGCGGTGGGCGCGGTGCCCAGCCCGTTCGACTGCTACCTGCTGCTCCGCGGGCTCAAGACGCTCGGGGTGCGGATGGAGCGCCACTGCTTCAACGCCCAGGCCGTCGCCACGCTCCTGCTCGTGCACCCGGCGGTGTCGACGGTGCTCTACCCCGGCATCGCGGTGCACCCCGGCCACGAGGTGGCGCGGCGCCAGATGCGCGACTTCGGCGGGATGGTGAGCTTCCTCGTGTTCGGCGGCGAGGAGACCGCGCTCGAGCTCGTGTCGCGCACGCGCCTGTTCACCCTGGCCGAGTCGCTCGGTGGAGTGGAGTCGCTCATCGAGCATCCGGCGCGCATGACCCATGCGTCGGCCGTCGACTCGCCGCTCGCGGTCGATCCCGCCCTCGTCCGCCTGTCGATCGGCATCGAGACCACCGACGACCTCGTCGCCGACATCCACCAGGCGCTCGACGCCGTGTCCAACGCGTAGCCACGAACATCTCGGTTTCGGCCCCCACGGGCGTACACGAAGTCCGAGATGTTCGTGCCGGCGGGGTCAGTCGAGCGCGCGGCGGATGATGTGGCCGAGCGGCTCGGACTCGACGAGGAAGCCGTCGTGGCCCGAGATGGTCTGCACGATGTCGACCGTCGACGAGGTCGGGACGAGCTCACCGAGCTCCTGCTGCAGTCGAACCGGGTAGAGCCAGTCGGACGACATGCCGACGATGCTCACCTGCGCGGTGATGGTCGCGAGGGCCGCCGCGATGCCGCCCCGGTCGCGACCGACGTCGTGGTGGTTCATCGCGGTGGAGAGCACGAGGTAGGTGTTGGCGTCGAAGCGCCGCACGAGCTTGTCGCCGTGGTAGTCGAGGTACGACTCCACCGCGTAGCGGCCGCCGACGAACGGCTCCTCGTCGACCTGGTGGTCGCGTCCGAAGCGCGCCGCG
>DASUAS010000260.1:0-2369 GCA_035763625.1 Acidimicrobiia bacterium | reverse complement strand
TCGAGGATTGGGACCTGCAGTACCAGGTCATGCCGCGCGGGTCCTTCGTCGTGACCAAGGCGGTCGAGCCGGTCCTGCGTGCCCAGGAGCTGGGCGGCGACATCATCGTCATCGCCTCGAAGAACGCCGTCTTCGCTGGGCCGAACAACATCGCCTACTCGTCGGCGAAGGCCGCCCAGGCGCACATGGTCCGGCTGCTCGCCGCCGAACTCGGCGACATCCACATCCGCGTCAACGGCGTCAACCCCGACGGTGTCGTCGAAGGGTCGGGGATCTTCACCGGCGAGTGGCGAGACGAGCGGGCGGCGGCGTACGGCGTCGAACCCGACCAGCTCGGCGAGTTCTACGCGCGGCGTACGCTCCTCCGGCAGGAGGTGCGACCGGCGCACGTCGCCGATGCCGTCGTCGCGCTCACCGCCGGGGGCCTGTCGCGCACCACTGGCCTCGTGATCCCGGTCGACGGCGGCGTGGCGGCCGCGTTCCTCCGCTGACCACCGGAACCACCGGGAGGCTGCCATGACCATGCGCATCACGACCGATCAGATCGTCGACGTCGAACACGACCTGATCGCGACGCACGCACCTGACCTCGAGGCCCTGCGGGCGCGATTGGGTGACGACGGCATCGACGTCGAGTCGGTGATCGGCGAGCTGGCGCGCTTCTCGGTGGCGGCACCGTCGTGGGCGATGGGGACGGGCGGCACCCGGTTCGGGCGGTTCCCGACCGGTGGAGAGCCACGCACGACGGAAGAGAAGGTCGACGATGTCGCCGCCCTCAACGCGCTCACCGGCGCCAACCGCACCATCAGTCTCCACGTGCCGTGGGACGACCCGCGCGATCCCGCCGCGTTGCGCGCCCATGCGCTCGATGCCGGCATCACGTTCGACGCGATGAACTCGAACACGTTCCAGGACAACCCGTCGACGACCGGCGACGGCGCGGTGTCGTACAAGTTCGGTTCGTTTGCACACACCGATCCCGACGTGCGCAAGCAAGCGATTGCCCACAACCTCGCGGTCGTCGACCTCGGCGTGCAACTCGGTGCCACCGCCATCACGGTGTGGCTGGCCGACGGCACCAACTCACCCGGCCAGGCGAACTTCCGGCGGCAGTTCGACCTCGTCGCCGACGGACTGCGCGAGCTCCACGACGCGCTGCCGCCCGACTGGGAGCTGTACACCGAGCACAAGCCCTACGAACCGGCGATGTACTCGAGCGTCAACGCCGATTGGGGAACCTCGCTGCTGCTCGCGCAGCACGCCGGCACGCGCGCCAAGTGCCTCGTCGACCTGGGCCACCACCTCCCCAACACCAACATCGAACAGGTCGTGAGCCGCCTGGCCATGGTCGGGCGCCTCGGCGGCTTCCACTTCAACGACTCGAAGTACGGCGACGACGACCTCACCGTCGGCTCCATCCACCCGTATCAGTTCTTCCTCATCGTGCTCGAGCTGCTCGAACACGGCGGGGGCGAGATGCCCGCGGTGCGCTACATGATCGACGCGTCGCACAACCTCAAGGACCCGATCGAGGACCTGATCCAGGCCACCGACCAGATCCAGTTCACGATCGCGCAAGCACTGCTCGTCGACCGCGACGCGCTCACCGACGCACAGGGCGCCAACGACCCGGCGCGCGCGGCCGAGGTGCTGCAGGCCGCGTACCGCACCGACGTCCGCCCGCTCGTCGCCGCGGCCCGCCGGTGCAACGGTGCCGCGCTCGCACCTTTCACCACCTTCCGTCGCATCGGCTACCGCGCCGCGATGATCTCGGAGCGTGGCGACGACTCCGTCGCCAGCGGACTCTGACCCGCGTGAGCGACGCGGTCGCGGCGGTCGACTTCGGCGCATCCTCGATCCGGGTGTGCCGGGTCGAGCTCGGCGACGGCGTGCCGCGCCTCGACGTCGTCCACCGCTACCCGCACCGCGCGCGCGCCGGCGCCGATGGCGTGCTGCGATGGGACTGGGCGCAGCTGGTGGCAGAGACCGAACGCGGCCTCGACCTCGCCCGTGCTCGCGGACCCCTTGCATCGATCGGGGTCGACACATGGGGCGTCGACTACGGACTGCTCGACGGTCGCGGCGAACTGCTCGAACCGCCGATCTCGTATCGCGACCCGCGCACCGACGCGACGTGGCGCAACGTCACCGAACGCGTGGGCGCAGGGCGGCTGTACGAGATCGCGGGCCTGCAGCCGCTTCCCATCAACACGATCTTCCAACTCGCGGCGCACGATCCCGCGCAGGTCGCACGCGCCGTGCACGTGCTGACGTTGCCCGCGCTCGTCGTCCACCACCTCACCGGTGCGGTCACCGCCGAACCGACGAGCGCTGGTACCACGGGGCTGCTCGAGGTGCGCACACGCCGC
>DASUAS010000259.1:0-8351 GCA_035763625.1 Acidimicrobiia bacterium | reverse complement strand
CGCCCCGGCGCCCGAACCGGACCCGCTCCCCGAGCCATCGTTCACGATCAGGAAGGCGGCGACCCCGCCGCCGATGGCGAGGAGCACGACGAGCAGCACCCAGAGCCAGGCGAGCCGCCGGCGGCGACGGCGCGGCGCGGGCGTCGTCGCCACCGGCACCGGCTGCGGTCGCGTGGGTCCGGTCGGCGCGTCCCCGTGGGCGGTCGTCGGCACCGCGGCGGCACCGGTCGCGGCGCCGGCCACCGAGCCCGGGCCGACCAGCGGCCGCGGGATCGCGCCGGTCGGGTCGAGGCGGGCACGGTCGAGCGCGTCGCGCACCGCGGCGGCAGACCCGAAGCGCGCCGAGGGCTGGCGGGCCAGGCAGCGGTGGATCACGTCGTCGACGGCCTGCGACACCTCGGGCCGCACCGCCCGCACCGCCGGCGCCGCGGTGGTCAGGCGAGCCATCGCGGTCGCGATCTCGGTGTCGCCCCCGAACGGCGGGTGACCGCAGAGCGCCTCGTACATGAGGAGCCCGAGCGCGTACACGTCGGTGCGCGGGTCGGTGGGGCGCCCGTTGACCTGCTCGGGCGCGAGGTAGCGGGCGGTGCCCATGACGGTGCCGGTGCGGGTGAGGTCGTCGGCGCCGGCGGCCTTGGCGATGCCGAAGTCGGTCACCTTCACCGGTCCTGCCACCGGTACGAGCACGTTGGCCGGCTTCACGTCGCGATGCACGAGGCCGGCGCGATGCGCGGCGTCGAGCGCGTCGGCCACCTGCTTGCCGATGCGGATGACGTCGGCGACGGGAAGTCCGCCGTGCTGGTCGATCAAGTGGCGCAGGGTCGGCCCTTCGACCAGCTCCATCACGATGTACGCGATGCCGTCGTCGTCGCCGGTGTCGTACGTGGAGACGATGTTGGGGTGCGAGAGCCGGGCCGCGGCGATGGCCTCGTGACGGAAACGGGCCCGGGTCCCTTCGTCGGCGGCGAGGTCGGCCCGGAGGATCTTCACCGCGACGCGTCGTGACAGCACCGGGTCGTCGGCCACCCACACCGTGGCCATGCCGCCGCGCGCGATGGGCGACACGAGCCGGTAGCGGCCGCCGAGGACGCGGCCCGGACTGGTCAACTCCACGGCAGCATTGTTGTCGTCAGGGGACCACCTGGAACGTCACTCCGATGACGCGCGGCCCCGCGTGGGTCCCGATGACCGGTCCGACCACCCCGGTGATGATGTCGTCGCGCGGGAAGACGGGCTCGAGCAGCTGGAGGAGCTCGTCGAGATCGGGCGCGTTGCCGTGGAGCACCGCGAGGTGCTCGATCTTCTCTTCCGACGCCTTCGCGGCCAGCAGCCTGAGGGCCTTCGAGCGCGTCCGCACCTTCCCCGCCTCTTCGACGACGCCCTCGCGCACCTCGATGACCGGCTTGATGGAGAGCACCGTGCCGAGGAGCGCGCGCGCGTTGCCGACGCGTCCGCCACGTTTCAGGAATTCCAGCGTGTCGAGCGTGGCGAACAGCTTCGTGCGGTCGCGCCGGTTGACCACCTCGTTGACGATCGACTCCAGGGAGTCGCCGTCGGCCGCCCGTCGCGCCGCGGTCAGGCACAGGTTGCCGAGACCCATCGACGCGCTCTGGGAGTCGATGACCTGCACCGGGATGTCGCGGGCGACGGCCGCGGCCGCGACCTGCGCGGCCTGCATCGTGGCCGACAGGTGTGACGAGAGGTTGATGCACACGATGCCGGTCGCGCCGCGTGCGAGCAGCTCGCGGAACTTGGCCTCGAACGCACCCGCCGACGGGGCCGCAGTCTCCGGCAGCGCCTTGACGTGCTCGAGCCGGTGCCAGAACTCGTCGGTGTCGAGCTCGTCCCGGTCGACCAGCTCCTCGTCGCCGAAGCGGATCGTGAGCGGGACGATCTCGATGCGCAGCGCGTCGACGAGCGACTGCGGCAGATCGCAGCTGCTGTCGGTGACCACCCGGATGCTCACGCTTCCTCCACTGTTCGGTCGCGCCGCGTCGACGTCATGATCGTGGCACGCATCACCCGCGGGTTCGCAGCCGGGCCGGCACGAGGGCGCGGATGGCCGACAGCTCCTCGACCCGCAGCACGACCAGCAACCCGACGTACACGGCGCCCCCCGCCGCGGCGCCGGCGACGACCGCGAGCAGTGCATGGCCGAAGCTCGACCACCCGATCAGCTCCCCGACGGCCCAGCTGACGACGCCGACGGCGAGACCGGCCGCCACGATGCGCGTGAGCGACGTGGCCAGTTGGGCGCCGTCGATGCCGTCGAGCCGGACGCGCAGCACGCCGAGGGTCATGATCGCGGCCACGAGGTACGAGAGCGCGAACGCGAGCGCGAGCCCGGGGATGCCCAGCCAGGCGTACAGCGGGAATGCGAGCGCGATGTTCACCAGGTTCTCGATGCAGTTGAGCCAGAACGGCGTGAACGTGTCGTGGCGCGCGTAGAACGCGCGCATCGCGAAGAGGTAGATCGAGAAGGGGAGCAGTCCCACCGAGAACGCCACCAGGGTGTCGGCGACCGCCGACGCGTCGGCGGCGGAGAACGCCCCTCGTTGCAGCAGCGCCACGATGATCGGGCGCGCGAGTCCGATGTACAGCGCCGACGCGGGCACGACGACGAGCGCCGCGAGCCGGATGCCGCGCGAGAGCTGCGTGCGCAGCGCGCGGAGATCGCCGCGGGTCGCGGCGGTGGCCATCTCGGGCGTGAACGTCGTCATGAGCGACACCGCGAACAGCCCGTGTGGAAGCTGGAAGAACGCGTAGGCGCTGATGTAGATGAACGGTCCGCCGTCGGTGCCGTTGGCCAGGATCGTCACCACGAGCAGGGCGAGTTGGTTGGCGATCACGTATCCGACGGTCCACCCCGAGAGGCGCAACATCGTCGTGACGGCCGGGTGCCGCCAGCGGGGGAGGAACCGAAGGTGCGTGTGCAGACGCGTCAACGGCGGCATCAGCGCGAGCGCCATCACCACCACGCCCGCAGTCGTCCCGAGTCCGATCAGCAGGATGAGCTTCTCGTCGTCGAGCACGTTGTGGACGCTCAGCGAGCCGTCGGCGATGCGGGGGAGCGCGAGGAACACCGCGATGACGACGACGTTGTTCAGCACCGGCGCGAAGGCGGCGGCGAGGAAGCGGCGACGGGCGTTGAGCATCGCGGTCGCCAGCGTGACGATGCCGTAGAAGAGCATCTGGGGCATGAACAACCGCAACAGGTCGGTGGCGAGCTGCTGCTGCGCGGCAACGTCGCCACCCTTCACGTTGAGCGTGTAGAGGTCGACGATCCACGGGGCTGCCACCACTCCGATCACCGTGATCGCGGCGAGCGCGCCGATGGCCACGGTGAAGATCGCGCTGGGAGCGTCGTCGTCGCGCGACTCGTGGTACTTCACGAACAGCGGGACGAGCGTCGCGGTGAGCACCCCACCGAGCAGGAGCTCGTACACGATGTTGGGTGCTTCGTTGGCGTAGCTGTACGTGCCGGCGAGGGTCGACGCGCCGAGTGCGTACGCGATGGCGGCGATGCGCGCGAAGCCGGTGACGCGCGAGAGCATCGTGCCGATCGCGACGAGCGCGCTCGACCGCACCAGCGAGGTCTCTGACTCCGTGGGGTTCGATCCCGGCTCGATCACGCCGGGCTCGTCGAAGCTGGCGTCGAAGGAGTCCTCGACGACGGGAAGCCCCAATCGTGCCTGCGGGTCGTACCCGCGTCGCGGGCGCTTGGTCACGCGGGTTGCCCGGAGGGCGGCGCCAGCCGGTACGTGGGGTGTCGCCCCCGGGCGCGCTTCTTGCGCCGCCGCCGGATGTCCCAACCCCACCAGACCACGAGGAACACCACCGCGCCCACGGTGAGGAAGACTCCCACACCGCTCACGAACGACGAGCGGACCTTGATGATCGTCGGCTTGCCGATCGCGAGCCCCCCCGGTGTGGTGACCGTCACCGTGACCGGCGCGGTGCCCGAGCCACGCGTCTCCACCGCGACGCGGATCGTCGTGTTGTGCTGCGCGGTGAGGGTGATGTCACGCTCGGCGCCCTCCGGGAAGAGCAGGCGGTCGCTCTCCAGGCGCAGGTGGACGACGATGTTGTCGTTTCCCGTGTTGCGGAAGCTGATGGGGATCTCGGCCTTGCTCGAGGTGATGGTGACCGTGCTCTGAGGCTGCACCTGGACCTGGCCGAGGTAGCCCGCGACGGAGCCGGCGATCGAGGTGAGCAGCTGTCGCGCCCGCACCCGTCCGGGCGGGTTGGCCCACGCGGCGGCCAACGACGACGCCAGCGCGCGGTCGGCGTTCTGGGTACGGGGGTCGGCCGGACCGAGCAGCGCGGCGATCGCGTCGCGGCTCTGCACGCCCGTCGCGTACTGCGCGGTGGTGACCGGAGGCGCCGGTGGCGAGTAGTTCGCGAGCTGGCGGAACACGGGGGCGCCGTCGGCGTCGCCGTTCGTGGTGGCGGCCGGCACCGACTGGATCAGGCCCTGCACCGTCGTGGGTCGAAGGAGGGGGTTGCCGCGCAGACCGGCGAGGACGGCGGCGACGAACGTGTCGTTGGCGTCCCAGTCGGTCGGGTTGGCGATGGCGATGCCGCGGGCGATGCTCGGCTGCTCACCCGCGACCAACGCGAGCCCGGCGAGGAGGTGCGCGGCGCGTAGCGCCGGCGGGTCGTCGCCGGTGAGGAACTTCTCGAGGCCGACATCGGTGGCGACGACCGTGACCGCGCTCGAGGCGTCGCCGGGAACGGTCTGCATCTCGTAGGGGTGCGCGGGCGTGTACTTCTCGTTCTCCGGTGTGAGTGCGTCGCCCTCGACGACGAGCTGTCGCACGCTCGCGTTCTGCAGGATCGAGAGCGACGTCGAGTCGAGGGGTCCGGGCAGCGCAGTGCTGGGATCGACGTGCGCGCCGAGGAACGTCTCGAGTGTGGCGACCCCGCGCGTGAGCTCGCTCGGCCGCGTGCTCGTGCTCGACGTCACGACGTCCTGGAAGCCACCTCGCACCAACGACGGCAGGTCGAGCGGCACGAACGGTCCTGCCAGCACCTGGTTGCGGAGCGCGGCCGACCGCAACGCGTCGGCTCCCGCCGCGAGCTCCGGCTTCTTCTGCGCGAGGGTCGCCCACGCGTCGAGCGTCTCGGGGCTGGGAGCGAGCGTCAGCGCGACGTCGGGATTGCCGGCCAGCTGCGTCGCCTGGCGACCGAGGCGCCCGGAGGGCTCGAGGTCGGCGAAGGTGGTCGGGTTCACGTACACCGGCGCCGCCACGTCGGCGGGCTCCGCCTGCAGGGGCCAGACCCAGGCGACGTTCAGCGGCTGGCCCACGGTGAGGGCACCGTCGGCACCGATCGGCGCGACGACCACGTGGGTGACGAAGTGCGCGAGCGATTCGTCAGCCGCGCTGCGGAGGTCGACCTCGAGCGGGAACACACCGCTCGCGCCGAGCGCGCCGCTCGGGATCGTGAGCACCCGCTGACCGGTGGCCGGATCGACCGGAAGCTGGTCGAACGCGAACGTCTGGCGGTCGCGCGTCGGCGGCAGGCTGCCACCGTCGACGCTGTCGTCGAAGGCCGTGCGCGACGCCAACGAGTCGTGTTCGGTCAGCGCGACCTGCGCGCCCGGAGGCACGTTGGTGGCGTCGAAGCGCATGGCGAAACCGGCGCCGGGTGCGATCCACGGGCTCTGCGCGGCGAGCGTGAACGTCGGCGGGGCGCTCTGGGCCGCGGCCGGAGGGGCGACGACGGCCGCGCTCGCCCCCACGACCGCGGCCAGGAGCACGGCCGCGAACCCGCGGGCGCGGGCCGTCACAACGAGCGGCCGAGCACGCACAGGCCGGCCGGGAGGATCTCGAACCCGAACGACTGGTAGAGCGCGAGCGCGCGCGCGTTCTCGAGTTGCGTGTTGACGTAGGCGCGGGTGCAACCGTGGCGCCAGACCCAGGTGAGCGCGTCGGCCACGAGCGCGTTGCCCCAGCCCTGTCGACGTCGGTCGGGATGCACCGCGATCCGCTGCAGGTACCCGAAACGCCCGGCCACGCCGGTGATGGCGTAGCCGATGACGTGGTCAGCGTCGCGCCCGACGCGGAACCGGCTCGTGGGGGTCGCCTCGATGGCGTCCTTCAGCCCGATCGGTCCGAGGCGCCAGAACCCGTCGAACGAGAGGTCGTCGAGCTCGAGGACCGCCGGGCGCTCGCGTCGCGCGGCTCGACTCAGCGGGAGCGTGGGCACCGGTGGCGTGCGCACGAGGTCGAGTGCGAGCAGGTGGAGGCGTTCCTGCACCGAGAAGCCGGCGTCGACGAACGCGTCCGATTCGTGGGGGCTCACCGCGCTCGTGAGCACGGAGTCGTACCCCGACGCGCGCGCCTTCTCGATGCAGCGGCGCACCGCGCTCGACGACACGGTGGCGTCGGGACTGACGACGAGGTGGGCCGCCCCACCGCCGCCTCGCCACGGGGCGATGCGCGCCCAGCCGTCGCCGAAGCGAAGGGTCTGCTGCCGCACAGAAGCAGGGTAATGGTCGAGCGGGGGCGCCGCCCGGGCAGCGGCCGGGCACGTCGACCGCGGTCCGGTGTCAGGTCGTGGGCACGAAGCCCCGCGGCGTGACCAGCGGCAGGTCGAGGTAGGTGACGATGCCGGGCGCCGCCGCGCACACCGCGGGGATGGCGTCGATCGCGGGCATCGCGGTCATGATCATCCCGAGCACCATGAAGTCGGCGAACGTCTTCGCAACGAAGTCGGGCGGCGGGAAGATCTCCATCTTCAGGCGGACCGCGGGCTGGCCCTGGATCTCGACGACGTAGCCCTCGCCGACCTGCCAGTCGGGTTCCAGCGACGGACCCTTGCGCCAGCGGACCCGCATGTCGACGACCTTGCGGTCTCCGACCCATCCCTGCCAGCTGGCGCTCACCCCGGCGACGCAACCCTGCTCGATGGTCCACGACGCCATCACCACGTCGGCCGGCGCGGCCGCGAACTCGGCGACGCAGCGGACGTCGGTGAGCTCGACGCCGAGGCCGGCGGCCACCAGGCGCACCGCGTCCTCGAAGACCGCGGTCCCGTCACGCACCATCTCCGGCAGCGCGGGATCGTCGATCGGACGGCCGAACCCCACCTTGAGCTCGGTCTCGGGGGAGTCGTAGCCGGTGGAATCGGCCGACTCGAGCATCGTCACGGAGTCGACGCGGTCGCAGATGCCACCCGCCAGGATCGCCAGCATGTTGGCGAATCCCGGGTTGATCCCGCTGCCGAAGATCGACACCCCGCCCCGTTCGCACGCCGCGATCAGGCGGTCGCGACCGTCGCCCAACGAATGGCCGGTGATGAACGCGGCGGTGCTCACCACGTTGACTCCGGCCTCGAGGATGCGCACCATCTCGTCGACGTCGGGCCACTTCGGGTTGTAGACGACGCAGTCGGGGCGCAGGGCGAGCAGGGCGTCGACGTCGTCGGTGGCGGTGACGCCGAGCCGATCGATGCCGCAGAGCTCGCCGACGTCGCGGCCGACCTTGTCGGCGCCCCACGCGAAGCAGCCGATCAGCTCGAGCCCCGGGTTGGCGGCGATCGCGACGACGGAACGACGCCCGACGTTGCCGGTCGTCCACTGCACGACCCGGAGCGGGTCGGATCTCGGGGCCATGGCGGGGAGCGTAGATGAGCCACCGGGGCGGTGTGACGGGCATCCCGGTGGCCGTGACCCCTTCAGGCGGGCAGGTCGCGGGCCGATACCCGGGTCGGAGGCAACGTTGCTGGACCTGGACCAATTGCTGCGATTCGCGGTCGAACAGGGGGCGTCCGACGTCCACCTGAAGGTCGGCTCCCGCCCGCGCCTGCGCGTCGACGGGCGGCTGCGCGAGGGCCCGTTCGACACCGTGGAGCCCACCGACACCGATCGGCTCGCCACCGCGGTGATCCCGCGGTCGCGGGCCGAGTCCTTCGCCGCCGAGCACGAGTGCGACTTCATGTACGGGATCGCCGGCCTCGGCCGGTTCCGGGTGAGCGCGTTCCGCCAGCGCGGCTATGTGGGCCTGGTGCTGCGCCGCGTCCTGCCCGGCATCCCGAGCTTCGAGGCGCTCGGCCTGCCCCCGACCGTCGCCGACCTCGCGCGCGAGCAGCACGGGCTGGTCCTCGTGACCGGGCTGGCCGGCGCGGGCAAGACCGCCACCATCGCCGCCATGGTCGACCACGTGAACCAGCACCGCGAGGGTCACATCATCACGATCGAGGACCCGGTCGAGGTGCTGCACGCCGACAAGCGGTCGATCGTCGACCAGCGAGAGGTCGGCACCGACACGCCGACCGCGGTCTCCGGCCTCGAGCACGCGCTCCGCCAGGATCCCGACGTCCTCGTCCTCGGCCAACTCGCCGACGAC
>DASUAS010000258.1:0-7414 GCA_035763625.1 Acidimicrobiia bacterium | reverse complement strand
TGGCGGTAGAGATCGAACGCGAACGCCGTGTTGTCGTGCACGAGGGTCGCCACGTCGGGGCTCGTCGCCGCGGCGCGGGGGACGTCGAGGGTCGCGAGCTTCGCGCCGGGGGCGACCTCGAGCAGCTGGTCGCGGGGAACGTGCGCAGCTCTCTGTCGTTGCTCGTCGCCACCGCCCGAGGTCACGACCACCAGCCCAGTCGTCGCCAGCGCGAGCGTCAGCCCGACGACGAGCACCGCGCTTCCGACGCGCCGGTGACGGCGCCTCCGTGCACGGTTCTCGACGACGCGTCCGAGCTCGTGGTCGAGGTCGAGCTCGACCGCGTCGGGTTCGTGGAGGCCACCGCGGATGCGGTCATCGAGCGTCATCGTCGATCTCCTCTCCCAGGGTCGCCGCCAGCGAGCGGCGCGCGCGGTGCAGGTGCGTCTTGACCGTCCCCTCGCTGCAACCCAGCACCGCGGCCACCTCCGACACCGGGAGGTCGTCGAGGTAGTGCAGCACGACGACCGCGCGTTGCCGGATCGGCAGCTTCAGCACCGCCGCACGCACCGCGACACCGTCGGTCGCACCGAGGTCCGGGGCAGGAGGGACAGGGGCATGTCGCTGGTTGCGACGACGCGATCGAACGGCGTCGCGGATCACCACACGCCGCAACCACGATCCGGGGTTGTCGTAGCCCCCCACCTTGGACCAGTGCTTCAGCAGCGCCACGAACCCGTCCGCCGCGAGCTCCTTGGCGACCTCCCAGTCACCAACGATCCCGTACGCGGTCTGGACCAAGGGCACGAACTCACGACGGAAGAGCCGCTCGAACTCGGGGTCGACGTCCTGATCGCGCCGAGTGCGCGGGCGCCGTGGCACGTCCATGGTCCCGACGATCCCCTCCATCGTCTGTACAC
Source organism: Acidimicrobiia bacterium (assembly GCA_035763625.1). Classification (GTDB taxonomy): domain Bacteria; phylum Actinomycetota; class Acidimicrobiia; order IMCC26256; family DASPTH01; genus DASUAS01. Next base: position 6,515 of record DASUAS010000258.1, on the reverse strand, counting down.
AGTTGCGAAGACCCGGCGAGGTTGACACTCGGCCGAAGTGATCATCGGACTGTTCGTCGCCTGCGTGGGGCCGGAAGGGATCGAACCTTCGACCGAGGGATTATGAGTCCCCTGCTCTGACCACTGAGCTACGGCCCCGCGGCGGCACAGGCTACGGCGTGGGTGCCGCCGCTACGGCTCTTCGAGGTAGTCGCGCAGCCGCTGTGAACGGGTGGGGTGGCGCAGCTTGGCCAGGGTCTTCGACTCGATCTGGCGGATGCGCTCGCGGGTGACGCCGAACTCCTTGCCCACCTCTTCGAGCGTGCGGACCTGGCCGTCGTCGAGGCCGAAGCGCAGCCGCACGACCGCGCGCTCGCGGTCGTTGAGCTCCTCGAGCGCCTCTTCGATCGCCTCGGTGAGCAACGCGCGCGCCGCCGCGGTCGCGGGTGCGATCGCGGACGGGTCCTCGACGAAGTCGCCGAGCGAGCTGTCGTCCTCCTCCCCCACCGGAGTCTCCAACGACACCGGCTCGAGGGAGATGCGCTGGATGTCGCGCACGCGGTCGGGTGTGAGCTCGACCTTCGCCGCGACTTCTTCGACTGTGGGTTCGCGCCCGAGCTCCTGCAACATCTGGCGCTGCACCCGCAGGACCTTGTTCATGGTCTCGACCATGTGCACGGGGATGCGGATGGTGCGGGCCTGGTCGGCGATGGCGCGCGTGATCGCCTGACGGATCCACCACGTCGCGTACGTGGAGAACTTGAAGCCCTTCGTGTAGTCGAACTTCTCGACCGCGCGGATCAGGCCGAGGGTGCCCTCCTGCACGAGGTCGAGCAGCGCCATGCCGCGCCCGACGTAGCGCTTGGCGATCGACACCACGAGGCGCAGGTTGGCCTCGGTGAGCTGCTTCTTGGCGATCTCGCCGTCGACCGCGACCGCCTGCAGCGACGCCCGCGCCTCGTCGGACAGCGGCGCAGTCTCGGTGAGGTCGTCGAGCCGCTCGGTCGCGTGCACCCCGGCTTCGATGCGCTTGGCCAGCGACACCTCCTGGGGCCCGGTGAGCAGCGGGACCTTGCCGATCTCCTTGAGGTACATGCGGACGGGGTCGAAGCCACCGCCCTCGGTGCGTTCGGGACGCGCGGCCCGGCTGTGGCGCGCCGGCGCGGCAGTGGCGCCGGGCCGCGGTGCCGGCACCGGGATGGCAGGCTGCACCACCGGGCGCGAGACGGGCTCGTCACCGCGAGCGCGGCGTTCGTCCTCCCGCCGGATGTCGTCGATGACCTCGTCGAGGATGTCGAATCCGCTCGACTGGATGCGCTCGAAGATGGCCTTGAGCTCGTCGGTCTCGGGCTCGAGCTTCGGCAAGGCCGAGAAGATCTCACCGGTGGTGATGGTGGCGGAACCGCGCGCGCGCGTGCGGACGATGAGCTCGTCGACCTCGTCGCGAGGCGTTTCGTCTCCCGCCATTGCGGCGTCGGCGTTGCTCACGATCGGCTCCTCACGCCGGGCCTGCCCCGCGTGTTCCCTCGCCGAGCCACCCTAGCAACTCGAACGCGTCCTGCTGGACGGCTTCCCAGTCGCCCAACTCGCGCGCGTGCGCGAGCGCGTCGAGCAGCAGCTTGAGCGACGTGGCGCGGTCGTCACCAGCGCGTAGCATCCCCGTGAGGACGCGTTGCGCCGCGGGACCGATGGTGTTCGCCATCAGATGCGCGCGCAACGTTTCCGGTTCGTCCGACGCGATCGGCTCCTCCACCGCGACGCGCTCGAGCAGATCGCGCACCGGCCCGTCGGTCGATGCGATCGCGTCGTGGATGCTGTCGCTGGACGCGATCGCGTCGAACGCACCGCGCGTGAGCGGATCCACGAAGAGCCGATCGTCGAGCCAGTCGACCAGCAGCTCCGGCTCGTGCACCGCGTACAGGAGCACGTCGAGCTCGCGGCGGTCGACGCGCGTCGGCGGTCGACGCGCGGGTCTTTGCTCCTCGGCTCCCGGACGCGCCGACGACGGGCGTGCACCTCCCGCGGCCTGTTCCTTCCGGTGGCGCGCCACCGTCTCGCGCAGGCGATCGGCGTCGATGTCGAGCTCGCCGGCCAGCTTCATGACGTACTGGTCGCGCACGAGATCGCTCGGGTGCTGGGCCACGATCGCCGCCCCCGCCTCGGCGGCCCGGGCCCGACCCTCGAGCGTGCCGAGCTCGGCCGCTGCGAGGACGCGGTCGAGGCGGAACTGCAGGAACGGGGTGGCCCGCTCGAGCGCTCGCAGCAGCGCCGCGGGATCCTCGCGCCACACGTCGGCGGGATCCTTGCCCGCGGGTAGGTCGGCCACCTCGAGCTGGATCTCGTAGCGCTGCTCCCAGGCGTACCACTTCTCCGCCGCGCTCTGGCCGGCGGCGTCGGAGTCGTAGGCCAACACGACCCTGCGAGCGAGGTTCTTGAGGATCCCGAAGTGGTCGTCGGCCAGCGCGGTGCCGCACGTGGCGACCGCGTTGGGCGAGCCCGCGAGCGCGAACGCCATCACGTCGGTGTAGCCCTCGCAGATGACGACCTGGCCGCGGCCGACGATCTCTCCCTTCGCCCAGTTGAGGCCGTAGAGCAGCCGGCTCTTCTGGTAGATGGGCGTCTCGGGCGAGTTCTTGTACTTCGGTTGCTCGTCGCCGAGCGCGCGGCCGCCGAAGCCGACCGGATCACCGCGCTGGTCGTAGATCGGGAACATGACCCGGCCGCGGAACTGGTCCTGCAGCTTGTTCACGCGGTTCACGAACGCGAGGCCGGCGCCTTCGATGTCGTCACGCGCGAACTTCCGCTGTTGGAGGTGCACGCTGAGGCGATCCCAGTCGTCGGGCGAGTACCCGAGCTGGAACTGCCGCACCGCGTCACCGTCGAAGCCGCGTGACCGGAGGTAGCGGCGTGCGGTCGCGGCATCCTCCGAGCCGAGCAGCAGGTCGTGGTAGAACGCGATCGCAGCCCCGACCGCCTCCGACAACCGCTGCTTGCGGGTGCGGTCCTTGGCGATGTTCTTGTCGTCGTAACGCAGCGTGATGCCCGCACGCGACGCCAGCCGCTCGACCGCGTCGACGAAGTCGAGGTGCTCCACGTCCCGCACGAACGTGATCGCGTCACCCGAAGCGTCGCAGCCGAAACATCGGAATCTCCCCATCTCGGGGTTGACGTTGAACGACGGGGTCTTCTCGGCGTGGAAGGGGCACAGGCCGACGAAGTTGCGGCCCACACGCTTGAGCGCGAGGTGCTCGCTGGCCAACGCGACGAGGTCGGTGGCGTCGCGGACCCGCGCCACGTCTTCGTCGAGGATGCCCATCGGGTGATGCTATGACCGGAACGCGCCCCGCGCGCCGCGCAGATGCCGGCGCGTCACACACCCCGCGGGAGGTCGTCGGGACGCCAACCGAGCAGCTCGACCCCGAGCCCGAGCGCGTAGCGGTCGGTCATCCCGCTGACGTACTGGACCGCGAGCGCGGCGGCCTCGGGCGAACCCGCGGTCGGCGCCGCCAGCTCGCCGTCGCGCACCGCGGGGATGCGACGAGGTGCGTCGGCGAAGTGCTCGACCAGGTCGCCGAGCAGCCGGACCACGCGCGACGCCTGCCGGCGCGCCGCCGGCCGCAGGTAGATCCGATCGAAGTTGAAGGCCCGGAACTCGGCCAGCGCGGATGCGCCCGGCTCGGTCATCCCGACCGCGCCGGTGCGGTCGATGGCGTCGAGGACCGCGCCGACGAACACGCCGATCTGGCCCGACGGCCGCGTGCCGGCCACCGCGCGGACGCCGGCGGGGAGATCGTCGGGTTCGAGGATCCCGGCGCGGACGGCGTCGTCGAAGTCGTGGCACACGTACGCGATGCGGTCGGCCCAGGCCACGACCTCTCCCTCGGGCGTCGCCGGCGCCGGGCGGCGCCACGAGTGGTTGCGCACGCCGTCGAGCGTCTCGACGCAGAGGTTCAGCGGAGCGAGGGTCACGTCGGCTCCGTAGACGGCATGGTCGTAGCCGGTGTCGGGCAGGAACGGCGAGAACGCCTCCTCCGACGCGTGACCCGCGGGCCCGTGCCCGCAGTCGTGTGCCAGCGCGATCGCCTCGACCAGCGGCAGGCAGAGGTTGGCGGCGCGGGCGATGCCGGTGGCGACCTGTGCCACCTCGACCGCGTGGGTGAGCCGGGTGCGGAGGTGGTCGTTCTCCGGCGCGATGAACACCTGGCACTTGCCGGCGAGGCGCCGCCACGGCCGGGAGTGCTTGATCCGATCGAGGTCGCGCTCGAAGCACAGCCGCCACGGATCCGGCGCTTCGGCGCGGGCCCGCACGCCCGCGCCGACCGGCCGGGTGGCGCCCGGAGCCAACGAGCCGGTGAGCTCCGCCTCGCGCTCCTCCCGCCGACGGACCGGTGCGCCCACGTACGCGGCCGCGCCGGCGTGGGCGTGGCGCACCACTCCCACCGCTCCACCCACTGCATCCACTGCATCCACTGCATCCACGTCGGTGGAGACGATCAATTCCGTCATGCTCCGAGCGTACGACGGGGGTGTGACACCCAACCGCGCGTCAGCCAGGCGTCAAACCAACGCGGTTTGGAACCGCACACGTGCCGAAACGCGATGCCTTGCCCGGGGTCACGCCCGGGGTCAGGCCGCTACGCCAGCCTCGCGACGGTGGCGGCGTTGGCGAAGACCACCGCGCACCACCACAGCGCGACCGCGACGATCGCGCCGGTCGCGAACCACCGCACCGCCGGCCGCACGGCCCGGGTCGCGAGGAACACGAGCGCGGCCACGATGCCGAACCGCAGCAGCGCCCCCACCGTGAGCGTGGGTCCGATGCCAATGGCGCGCATCGCGGCGGCCACGAGCGGGTTGCGCTCGAGCCGCACCGAGCCGTCGAGCACGAGGTACGTGAGCACCGCGTCGACGACGGCGGCTGCCGCCGCGACCGCGCCGACGTGGTCCAGCCAGCGACGCGCCCGGTCGCTCCGCCATGCGCTCTGGGCAGCGATCTCACGGCGCCACTGCGCCCGGTGGACGTCGGACAGGCCCACGCTCAGGCGGTGCTCCCAGGTCCGTCGGAGCCGAGCTTGGCGTGCGCGGCGGCGAGGCGGGCGATCGGCACGCGGTAGGGCGAGCACGACACGTAGTCGAGGCCCACCCGATCGAAGAACTCGACCGACGCCGGGTCACCTCCGTGCTCACCGCAGATGCCGAGCTTGATCGTCGGGCGGGTGGCCCGGCCGCGCTCGACGCCGATCTCGACGAGCTGGCCCACGCCGTCCTGGTCGATGGTCTCGAACGGGTTGGCGGGCAGCAGCTTGAGCTCGAGGTACTCGGCCATGAACCGGCCCTCGACGTCGTCGCGCGAGAAGCCGAACGTCATCTGCGTGAGGTCGTTGGTGCCGAACGAGAAGAACTCGGCCACGCCGGCGATGCTGTCGGCGGCCAGCGCGGCGCGGGGCGTCTCGATCATCGTGCCCACGAGGTAGTCGATGCTCACGTCGGCCTCGGCGATCAGCCGGTCGGCGACCTCGCGCACCCAGCCCTCGAGCAGGTCGAGCTCGGGCTCGGTGACGATGAGCGGGATCATGATCTCGACGTGCGGGTCGCCACCGGCGCGCTTGCGCGCCAGCGCGGCTTCGACGATCGCCTTCGCCTGCATGCGGTAGAGACCGGGCTTGATGATGCCGAGCCGACACCCGCGGGTGCCGAGCATCGGGTTCGCCTCGCGCCAGAGCTGCGCGGCGCTGAGCAGCCGACGATCCTCGGGTTCGAGGTTGCCGCGCGCCTCGCGCACGAGCAGCTCCTCGACGTCGGGAAGGAACTCGTGCAGCGGGGGGTCGAGGAGGCGGATGGTGACGGGCAGACCGTCCATCGCCTCGAAGATGCCCTCGAAGTCGGCGCGCTGGAGCTTCTCCAGCTCGGCCAGCGCCTCCTCCTCCTCCACCGGGCCGTCGGCGAGGATGAACCGCTGCACCACCGGCAGCCGGTCGCCGAGGAACATGTGCTCGGTGCGGCAGAGGCCGATGCCCTCGGCGCCGAAGCGGCGCGCCACCTCGGCGTCGTGCGGGAGGTCGGCGTTGGTGCGCACTCCGAGACGACGGACGCCGTCGGCCCACTCCAGGATCGTGTCGAACGGACCCGACGGATCGGGGGTGATCACCGGTACCGGACCGATCACCACCTCGCCGGTGGTGCCGTTGATCGAGATCACCTCGCCCTGCAGGACGGTCTCCCCGTTGACCCGGAAGCTACCGCCCTCGACGTCGATGTCGAGCTCGTTCGCACCACAGACCGCGGGAGTGCCCATGCCGCGGGCGACGACGGCCGCGTGGCTCACGAGACCGCCGCGCGACGTGAGGATGCCCTCGGCCGCGATCATGCCGTGGAGGTCGTCGGGAGAGGTCTCCGGCCGCACGAGGATGACGTCCTCACCCGCGTTGTGGTGAGCCTCGGCCGCGTCGGCGGTGAAGTAGACGCGCCCCACTGCCGCGCCCGGCGACGCGTTGAGGCCCTTGGTGACCGCGGTGTACTTCGCCTTCGGGTCGAAC
>DASUAS010000257.1:0-2323 GCA_035763625.1 Acidimicrobiia bacterium | reverse complement strand
GCCACCGGAGCCGACGGAGCCGACGGTGCGGGAGCGGCAGTCGCGGCGAGCGCCGCGGTCGGTGCGTCGTCGGCGGCCGGAGTCGCGTCGCTGGGCGCGGGCACCTCGGGAGGGGTCGACGGCTCTTCGGCCATGACGCGTGCCGCGTGCCCGAGCGCGCGTTCGACGAGCTCGTAGGTCTCGACCAGCTTCCCGCGTCCGCCCCGCAGCTCGACGATCTGCGTCTCGAGCTCCTTGCGCCGTTCCTCGAGGTCGGTGAGCACGCGCTCGCGGAGCGATCGCGCCTCCCCCACGATCTCCTTGGCCCGGTTCCGGGCCGCGTCCTCGGCTTCACGCGTCTTGGTCTCGACCGCCTGCTGGGTGGTGGCCCGCAGCTCGCGCGCGGTCTCCTGCGCCTCGCGGACGACCCGCCGGGCGTGCTCCTCGGCCTTGTTCTTGAGCTCGATCGCGGATTCGCGCGCCTGGCCCAGCACGCGCGCCGTCTCCTCGCCCAGCGCGACGATGAGGTCCTGGTCGGTGGGCGGCAGCACCGGCTTGCGCAGCTCGTCCTCGAGCTCGCGGATCCGACTCGTGAGCTCGCGCTCACGCGAGACCGCGGCGGCGAAGTCACTCGACACCATGCGGAGGTAGGCCCGTACCTCGGACTCGGCGTATCCCCGCTTCACCTGGCTGAACGTGCGCTCGGCGATCGCTTCGGGAGTGGTGCGCGACGTGCGCGGTGCGAAGGAGTCCGAGGTGTCGGTCATCCCCTCATGATCGCGCCGCGCTCGTCGACGGTGGCGGCACTTCGGTGCCTCCGGCCCGGTGCAACGCGTCGAGCGCCTGATCGACGTTCTCGACACCCACCACGCGCACGTCGCCCGCCCCGCGCCGAGCGTCCGCGGCTTCCGCTTTCGGCACGATCATGAGCTGCACCCCGTTCGTCCGCGCGGTGATCGCCTTCTGCTCGACGCCACCCACCGCGCCAACCGTCCCATCCGGTGCGATCGTGCCGGTCACCGCGACCTTGGTACCGCCGGTCAACGAACCGGGGGTGAGGTCGTCGATGATCGCGAGGGTGAACGCGAGCCCGGCGGAGGGGCCACCCACGAGCTGCGTGTTGATCTTCACGTTGATCGGGAATTGATAGGTGACGAACTCCTGCGACGACACGCCCAGGCAGATGGAGCCCGCGGTCGAGCCGTTGGCCGGGAGGCACGTCCGACCGTCCTTGGCGAAGCGGCCTGAGGTGATCGACGCGGTGCGGGTGACGCCGTTGCGGTCGTAGGTGACGGTCACGCGGTCGCCCGGGTGGTGCATGCGCACCAACGACCCGACGTCGGCGGCGTCGGTCACGTTGCTGCCGTCGACCGCGAGCACCTGGTCGCCGGTCTGGAGCTGATCGTGCGCGGGGGCGTCGCGGCAGACCTCGACCACGCGGACCTGCACCGGGTTCGCGGGGACGGTGTACCCGAGACGCGTGAGCGCGACGTACTTCGCGTCGTTCTGCGACTGGTCCATCAAGTCGGAGTTGAACTGCTGGTTCTCGGAATCGGTGAGGCACCCCTGCACCGAGCTGCGGTCCTCGACGTCCTGGTCGGGGTCGAGCCACGCGCTCACCACCCTCCACACGTTGGGTTCGCGCGTCGACACCTGCACGGTCAGGAAATGGATGTTGCCCGCGTCCTCGGGGTAGGTCGGCGCGCCGTCGATCTGCACGACCTGCGAGTCGAGCGGTGTCGCCGAGCCCGGCGAGATGATCACCTTCGGCAGGTGGATGAGGAAGCCTGCGACCACGACGGTGGCGATCAGCACCCCGAGGGTCGACAGCACGACCGCGAGGACGGTGTGCCGGCGGCCGCGCGTGGACGGCGGCGGGACGGGCGGCGGCGGTGGCGCCGCCGCGGAGATCTGGTCGGTCATACGGCTCCGGTCACGGGCGGATAGTTTGGCGCTGCGCCCGGGCAGCACGAGGTCCCAGAGCACGAGGAGTCGAGCGCTTTGACGGGTACGCCCACCCCGCAGCCTGCCACGCCTCCGATGCCGTTCGGCACGCGCCGGGCACCCACGCGCGGGATGCAGGTGGCGCGCCGCGGCACCGCGGTGATCCGGATGCTGATCCTCATCGGGTTCACCGGCTTCATCGTCGCCACCGTGGTCGCCACCGTGGTCGCGGGCCTGATCATCGCGATCAACGGCCGCCTCCCGTGAGCGACGCGGGCCCGGTGGCCCGCGCGGCCGAGCTCGCCACCCTCGGCCACCAGGCACCCCTCGACCGTGCCGCGCGCGAGCTCCTCGACGCCGCGATCGACGGCGACGCCGATCCTCGCGTCCGGGCCGCCGC
>DASUAS010000256.1:0-7769 GCA_035763625.1 Acidimicrobiia bacterium | reverse complement strand
GGGACCTACGCCGCGCAGCTCGGTTGGGCCAACCGCGCGTACCCCGAGGCCGAGCTCGAGGAACAGGTGCTCTCGATCGCGACCCGCATCGCCCAGATCCCCGTCGACCTCCTGCAGATCAACAAGCGCACCGTGCACCGGGCGATGGAGTTCAAGGGCGCGCGCACGGCGACGCGCGCCGGCTCCGAGCTGCAGGGCCTGGCGAGCAACCTGGAGACGTCGAAGCAGTTCAACGGCTCCGACCTGTCGGCGGCCGTCAAGCAGGCGGCTCAGAAGGACGAGAGCCGGGAGCGCAGATAGCTCCTGAACGCGACCGGGCTGTAGTTCTCGTGCTGCTCGCCCCACGCTTCGACGCCGTCGATGTCCCAGCGCACGAGGTGGTTCCAGCCGACCAGGTTCTCGTTGCAGAAGTTCACGAACTTGCTGAGCGTCTCGCCCTCGGCGTGGAACTCGCGCCCGAGCTCGTCGGTGCCCTCGACGAGGACGCGCGTCGCGGTGTCGTCCGCGGGGTCGCGCTCGAGGATGGCGCGCCGGCCCGTGGCGATGCGTGACACCTCGCCATCGCGCAGGTGGAAGCCCATGATCACCGGGAAGTCGTCGGTGACGTTGGCGGTGATGGTGAGGAACGACACGGTGTCGGACGTGGCGTGGCTGTACGGCATCTGCGTCGCCTTCCACTCACCGGCCGACATGAGATACGCGCCGTAGGGGTTGCGCGATCCCCAGGACCGGTCGCGCGCACCGTACGAGTCGACCTCGATCGTCTCGCCATCGAGCACGAGCGTGCCGGTGAAGCGGCCGAGCTGGTCGAGGTGGCCGCCGTCGGGACCCGACGTCTTCGTGTGCAGCGGGTCCATGATCGCGGTGAACGTGAGGTCGAACGACACGTCGTCGGCGTCAGGATCGCGGTAGCGGAGGTCGTAGACGCGCTGGGGTTCGCGTGCGGTGTAGCCGAGGCCGTTCGGGAGGTCGAAGTCGCTGAGCCGCTCGGGGACGGGCAGGTGCCAGATCTGCTTGTAGTAGCGGCAGTCGAACGGCGAGTCGCCCCGGTCGTCCCAGAGGAACACCGCGGCCGAGCACGTGCCCTGGTTGGTGCGGAAGAACGGGTACGTCCATCCTGCGAGCTTCCGCTCCGGCACCGAGAACGCGAACCACGCGGTCTCGCTCCAGAACGGGTCGTCCTTGGTCGGCGGGTGGAACTCGTCGTCGGGGTGACTCACTCGAACTCCCTTGCTCGTACTGCTGCGAAGTTCAGCGGATCGGGCACCTCCGAGGTGCCGGAGTCACGCAACTTCGTGGGTGGTGGGGGGTCAGCGGGCAGCGCGGATCAGGCGACCGGGACGGGCGCCGGTGTCGACGCCGCGGCGGCGGGTGATCTCGCCGCTCACCATGGTGGCGACGTACCCGTCGGCCTCCTGCAGCAGGCGGGCACCCCCGGCCGGGAGATCGCGCGCGACGCGCGGCATGCGCAGCGTCAGGCCGTCGAAGTCGATGACGTTGACGTCGGCCTTCTTGCCCGGCGTGAGCACGCCGCGGTCGCCGAGCCCGTAGAGCGCGGCGGTGTCGGAGGTCTGCTTCTTCACCAGGTGCTCGAGCGGCAGCGTGTCGCCGCGCACGCGGTCGCGTGCCCAGTGCGTGAGCATGAACGTCGGGATCGACGCGTCGCAGATGAGTCCGCAGTGCGCGCCGCCGTCGGACAGCCCCGAGACGCCACCCGGGTGCAGCAGCATCTCGCGGATCGCGTCGTGGTTGCGCTCGGCGTAGTTGAAGAACGGCAGCATGAGGAGGTGCTGGGCGCCGTGCTCGAGCATGACGTCGTAGAGCATCTCGAGCGGGGGGACACCTGCCGCTTCCGCCATCGCCGCGATGGTCTTCTCCGGCGTGGGCTCGTACACCGGCGGGTCGCCGAGCGCGTACAGACGGTCGAGTGATCCCTGCACCATCTGGAAGAAACCGTCGTACAGCACCGTGGGGTCGGGCGCGACGTCGTCCTCGCCGAGGATCTGCGCCCGCACCGCGGGCCGGGCCAGCTCGGTGAGCAGCTCGTCGGGCCCGAGGCGCGCCGCGAGCGCCCGGTACGTGGGACGACCGCTGAAGCCGTGGCGGGTCGGGAATCCGAGCAGCATGCCGAAGGGCCGCGCCGCGATCTGCGGCACCACCTGCGCGCCGGCGTCGAAGGCGCGCAGCGACTCGTCCATCAGGCCGCGCCACGCGTCCGGGGCGGCGTCGATCTGGAGCAGCGTGAACGACACCGGCCGATCGAGGTCGTCGGACAGCTTCACCATCCACGCCATCTCGCGCTCGGGCGCGAGGAGGTCCTCCCCGGCGGCGCCGAGCGGCGCGAGCTCGAACACCGCGCGTCCGCCGCGCTGCATCGCCCGGCCCAGCGAGAACAGCTCGTCCTCCGCCGCGAACGTGCCCGGCACCGGTCGGCCGTCCATGGCGCGGTGGCCGAGCGTGCGCGACGTCGAGAAGCCGAGCGCACCCGCCTCGACCGCCTCCTGGACGATGGTCGCCATCGTCGCGATCTCGTCCGGGGTGGCGGGTTCGTTCGCCGCGCCCCGCTCCCCCATCGCGTACGCGCGGACCGCGCCGTGCGACACCTGCACGCCGACGTCGATGCCGAACTTCCGTGCCTCGAGTGCGTCGAGGTACTCCGGAAAGGTCTCCCAGCTCCAGTCGATGCCCTCGGAGAGCGCGGTGCCGGGGATGTCCTCCACACCCTCCATGAGCGAGATCAGCCACTGCTCGTCACCTGGGCGCACCGGCGCGAAGCCGACGCCGCAGTTGCCCGCGACCACGGTCGTGACGCCGTGGCCCGACGATGGCTCGAGCAGCGGGTCCCATGTCGCTTGACCGTCGTAGTGCGTGTGGATGTCGACGAACCCGGGAGTGACGAGCAGCCCGGTGGCGTCGATGGTCTCGACCGCGTCGCCGGGGAGCGACGACTGCGACACCTCGACGACCACACCGTCCTTGACCGCGACGTCACCCGCGAAGCGCGCTGCGCCGGTGCCGTCGACGATGGTGCCGTCGGTGATCTTGACGTCGTACATGACGGGTCCCTCCTCGGGACGCTCAGCCGTAGACGAGCTCGACCTCGGCCCGGTTGACGCCGTTCACGAAGGCGTTGGACAGGAAGTCGACGCTGCCGGGCACCACGCGGATCTCACGCACCCGACGCACGAACTCCTCGAAGAACATCTTGATCTCGAGCCGGGCGAGCGCGGCGCCGAGGCAGAAGTGCGTGCCGAACCCGAACGCGATGTGCTGGTTCGGCGTACGGGTGACGTCGTAGCGGTCGGGGTCGTCGAAGTGGTCGGGATCGCGGTTGGCCGACGGGTACATGAGCACCACCTGCTGACCCGCGCGGATGGTCTGCCCACCGATCTCGTAGTCACGGTTCGCGACCCGGCACATGTTGAGCACGGGCGTGACCCAACGGATGAACTCCTCGACGGCGACGATCATGTCGGCGCCGTCGCGCAGCAACTGGTACTGGTCGGGCCGTGCCGCGAGCTCGAGGATCGTGCGCGCGATGACCGTTCGGGTGGTCTCGGCGCCACCGTCGAGCAGGAGGAGGCAGTCGCTGATGACGGGATCGAGGCCGATCGGCTCGCCGTCGATCTCGGCCGTGGTCCAGACGGTCATGATGTCATCGGCCGGGCAGCGCTGCTTCTCCTCGTAGAGCTCGGCGCAGGCACCGGCGAACTCGAACGCGGCCATGATCACGTCGTCGGTCGCGTAGCGCGGTCCGCCACCACCGACGATGGTGCGCTGCGACCAGTCCATGAGCTTGGGCCACATCTCGTGCGGGTAGCCGAGGAGCAGGCCGATCATCTGCGCCGGCAACGGGCCGGCGAGATCCTCGATGAGCTCGACGCGCTCCTTGTGCGCGGCGGCGTCGAGCAAGCCGGTGATGGTCTGTTGGATGTGGCCCTCCCACGCGAGCACCGTACGGGGGGTGAACCCTCGGTTCACCAGCTTGCGGCGCTTGGTGTGGAGCGGGTCGTCGAGGCCGATGATCGACGGGTCCGATGGCAGGTTCGGCCGGTAGCCGCCCTTCTTGGTGTCGGAGCTGATGAAGATCTCCTTCGCCTTCTCGATCTCGACGATGTCGTCGTAGCGGGCGATCCCCCAGAGCTCGTTCTGCGCGTCCCAGTACACGGGTGCGTGCTCGCGCATCCACGCATACGTGGGGTACGGATCACCGGCGTAGAGGTCGCCGTCGAGCAGGTCGATCACGCGGTCGGTGGTGACGCTCATGTACGCGAACGCTACCCCGTGCTCCACCGACCAGCGCCGTCGAGCGTCATCACCGTGACGGCGCGGTCGGCGATCAGGTCGAGGCTCACGAACACCTGACCGGTGGTGTCGACGTCGCAGTCGCAGAGGTAGACCGCGGCCTCGACCATCTCCTCCATCGACTCCTTCTGGTCGTCGCGGATCACGTGCCCGGCCAGCACCTCGGCGCCTTCGCTCATCACCGCGGCACGCGGTTCGACCGTGTTGACGCGGATCCCGCGACCCCACAGCTCGTGCGCGAGCGCATTGGTCTCGCGGTTGAGCGCCGCCTTCGACGAGCCGTACATCCCGGTGGTCGCGGCCAGGCCTTCCATCTTGAACGGCGGCCCGGGGTCGAGCTTGCCGGTGGCGCTCGACACGTTGAGGATCCACCCCTCTCCCGCGTCGAGCATCGCCGGGAGCGCGGCCTGCGCCAGGTCGAGCGGCGCGTGCACGTTCACCTCGAAGGTGATGCGGCGTCGCTTCAGCGGCATCTCCGACGGCTGCGCGTACATGGCCGCGGCCGCGTTGTTCACCAGTACGTCGACCGGACCGCCGAGCTGCTCGGTGGCCTCGGGGACGATGCGGGCGCGGTCGTCGCCGTCGGTGAGATCGGCCGCGATCACGGCCACGGGGTTGCCGTACGCCGCAAGGCGCGCTGCGGTCTCCTCGAGGCTGCCGGGCAGGTTCGGTCGCCCGCCCACCGCGAGCGTGCGGGCGACGATGGCCACCGCCGCGCCCTCGGCCGCGAGGCGTTCGGCGATGCCCGCACCGATGCCGCGGCTCGCGCCGGTGACGATGGCGCGGCGTCCCGCAAATCGGTTGGCACTCATGTCGGGATCTCCTGGGACTCGGCCGGCGCGTGGCCGTGCTGTTCGAGGAAGCGACCGGCGGTGACGCAGAGGTACTCGATGTCGTCGTCGTCGAGACCGTGGTTCAACGGCAGGATCAGGCCCTGCTCCATCACCCGGTCGGCGTTGGGCAGACCGCCGTCAGGGACCCGGTGCGGCACCTCGGCGAAGGCCGGCTGCCGGGTGACGTTGCCGGTCCACACCATGCGCGTGTCCACGCCGTTGGACTCCATGTGCTCCTGGAGCTCGGCCCGGCGGATGCCGGATTCCGGGCGGATGAGGACCGGGAACATGTGCCATCCAGTTTCGAGCTCCGCGGTCTCGCGCGGGAGCACGAACACATCGGGATACGTGCCGAAGAACGCCGACAGCAGGTCGAAGTTGCGTTGACGTCGAGCGAGGTTCTGCGGCAGCTTGCGCAGCTGCACCACACCGAACGCGGCGCTGATCTCGCACGGCTCGAAGTTCCACCCCACCTCGTCGAAGATGAAGAGGTTGTCGTACTCGATGCCGTCCACCTCGGTGAAGAAGCGCTTGTCGCCCTTCTTGGATCCGTAGAACTGCGGCTCCGATCGGCGGCCCCACCTGCGCAGCAGTACACACCGATCGATCAGGTCGTCGTCGTCGAGGAGCACCATGCCGCCCGTCGCGGCTGCGGTGATCACGTGTGCGAGGGCGAAGCTGGTGACGCTGATGTCGGAGCGCGTACCCGTCGGCGTGCCGCGGAGCTTGGCGCCGAGAGCGTCGCACGAGTCCTCGATCACCCGCAGATGGTGCGCGTCGGCGATGGCGCGGATGCGGTCCCAGTCGGGACAGTTGCCGATCAGGTTCGGCGCCAGGATCGCCTTGGTGCGCGGCGAGATCATCGCCTCGATGCCGTCGACGTCGATGTTGAACGTGTCGGGCTCCACGTCGACGAACGCGGGGACGAGTCCCGATCGCACCAGCGGCGCCACGTCGGTCGAGAAGGTGACCGCGGAGGTGATCACCTCGTCGCCAGGCGCGCACCCGAGGAGCTCGACCGCGAGGTACAGCGCCGACGAACCCGAGTTGACCATGATCCCGCGCCGCTTGCCGAAGTACTCGGCCACGCCCTGTTCGAAGGCCTTGACGTTCTTGCTGATGCGCAGTGCGCTCGGCCCGCCGCGCAGCACCTCGACGACGGCCTCGATCTCCTCCTCGTCGTGCACGCTGCCCGCGTACTCGATCTTCCGTTGATCGGGTCTCACGACTCGGACGCCGACGAGGAGTAAGGGCGCGCGTCGAGCTTGAACACGCGGATGGCGTTGTCGCGCAGGAACTTCGGCCACACGTGGTCGCGGAACGGAACGTTCGGCATCTCGGTGAAGATGCGCTCGAGGGTCAGGCCCATTGGGTAGTAGCCCGCGTACATGATCTTGTCGGCGCCGCGGGTGTTGGCGTACTTGATGATCGCTTCCGGGTAGTGCTTGGGCGCGAACGCGCTCGGCATGTAGTACAGGTTCGGCCACTTGAGCATGAGCTTCACCGCGAGCTCCTCCCACGGCTCGGCGCCGTGGCGCATCACGATGCGCAGCTCGGGGAAGTCGTAGCAGACCTGGTCGAAGAGCATCACGTCCTGGCACTTCGACGGGAAGCGCGGACCAGCGATACCCGCGTTGGAGATGATCGGGATGTCGAGGTCGATGCACGTCTGGTAGATCGGGTAGTAGCGACGGTCGTCGACCGGGACCTGCGGGTTGCAGCCGGCAGGGAACGTCGTGATCGCCTTGATGTCGTGCTCGTCCTTGTACTGCCGGATCTTGCGCACCGCACCGGTGATGTCGTTGGGGTCGATCTCGAGGCTGGTGATGAACCGACCCGGGTGGTCCTTCTGCGCCCGGATGCTGGTGTCGGTCCCGGCGCCGGTCATCCCGATGTCGACGCCCCACTTGTCCATCTCGGCCACCGCGACGTTGACGCCGTCGTCACCCTCGTCGAGCTTGTTGGGCACGTCCTTGAACATGTAGCCGGCGGGGAACTCCTTGGTGGACTCGTCGTCACCGCGGGTCGTCTCGCGCAGGTAGTCGTAGGTCTTCGACGCGTTCGCCTTGGGAAAGCTGATCATCAAGTCGATGGCGCCGATGTCGGTGGGCATGGTCATGCGGAGCTCCTGACGGTTCGGAATTGGATGTCGCGGAAGTCGTCGACGAGACGCTGCAGGAGGTCACCCAACGCGCGCCGGTCGCTCGCCGACCAGCGGCCGAGCGCGTCGCGCAGGTGGGCCTCGAGCACCTCGGCGACACGACGTCGCGCGTCGCGCCCGTCGTGCGTGATGCTGACGGTGGTGACGCGTGCGTCGGTGGCGTCGGGAGCACGCTCGGCGTAGCCGAGCTCCTCGAGCCGCCGCACCTGACGTCCGGTCGAAGCCGCGTCCATGCCCGCGGCGCGGGCGAGGTCGCCGAGGGTCTCCGGACCGTGCTCGTCGAGGCGTCGCAGGAGCGCGTATGCCGGACGCGACAGGTCGATCCCGGCGGCCGCGGTCAGACCCGCGTGCCCGTTGCGGCTCGCCCGGAGGCGGTCGAGCTGCTCGAGCCCCCGCTGGATCACGGCCACCTCGTCCATCGTCCGGGACCCTAACTCACTTGTTTGAGTCCAGCAACTAGCCACCACCCA
>DASUAS010000255.1:0-2285 GCA_035763625.1 Acidimicrobiia bacterium | reverse complement strand
GTCGAGCAGCTGAGCGTGGTCGCCACCGCGGGCCTGACGCCCGACCTCGTGGTGCTCCTCGACGTCTCCGACGCCGTCGCCGACGCGCGGCGCGCGGGCGGGAGCGACCGCCTCGAGCGCGAAGGGGGGGACTTCCACGCGTCGGTGCGCGCCGCGTACCGCAGCCTCGCACCGACGCGCGGTTGGGTCGTGGTCGACGCCGACGGCGATGTCGACCAGATCGCCGCGCGCGTCCGCGACGCGGTGGCGCCGTTGCTGGCAGGATGACGACCATGGTGGCGACCGACCACTGGGAGCGGATCCCCGGTCAGGAGCGCGCGGTGGCGCAGCTGCAGCGCGCCGCGACCCGGCCCGTGCACGCCTACCTGCTCGTCGGTCCCCGCGGCTCGGGCGTGGAGGAGGCGGCGCGGTGCTTTGCGGCCGCGCTGATCACCACCGACACCAGCAGCACTGAGGATGGCGAGCGCGCCTGGGACCTCGTGCTGCGTGGCGTCCACCCCGACGTGGTCGAGATCGACCCGCCCGCCACCCAGATCCGCATCGAGGACGCGCAGGCCGTCGTCGACGAGGTGTCGCGCAGCCCGATCGAGGGTGAGCGCAAGGTCGTGGTGCTCTTCGATGCCGAGCGGCTGCGGCTCAACGAGGCGGCGGCCAACAAGCTGCTCAAGACGCTGGAGGAACCGCCGCCGCGCGCGGTCATCGTCCTCGTCACGTCGGGCGCCGACCAGCTGCTCCCCACCATCCGCTCGCGCTGCCAGCGCGTCGACTTCGCCTCCCTCGGTGCCGACGCGGTCGCGGCCGCGCTCGTCGCCGACGGCGTCCCGGTCGAACGCGCTGAGCTGCTGGCGCGCCTCGCGGGTGGACGCATCGACCGTGCCCGTGCTCTGGATGGAAGGCTCGGACCGGTGCGCGACGCGTTCGTCGCGGTCGCGTCGTCGATCGACGGCACCGGGGGCGCGGTGGCCGAGCAGGCCGAGCGCGTGCAGGACGCGTTGCAAGCGGCGCTGGCGGGGCTCGAGGACGCGCAGGCCACCGAGACCGAGCAACTGGCGGCCGAGCTCGAAGCCGCCGGATACCCCGAGCGCACTCGACGCGCGCAGCTGCGGCGCCTCGAGGAACGGCACAAGCGCGCCCACCGCCGCGCGCGCATCGACGCGCTGCTCGAGGGCATCACCGCGCTCGAGACCGTCTACCGCGACGCGCTCGCGGGCTCCGACGACCGCCGGCTCAACCTCGATCTCGACGTGCTGGCCATCACCCCGCGCGCGGCGGCCGCCGCACTCGACGCGTGCCGGGACGCGCGCCAGGCGATCGCGGAGTTCAACCCCAACGAGATCCTGCTCGTCGAGCGCCTCTTCCTCCACGTGCCATCCGCGGGTGGAGCCCGCGAAGGCCTTCGAGGCGGCTGACCCGCACCCGATACACTCGCCGCCACGCCGGAGTAGCTCAGACGGCAGAGCAGCTCACTCGTAATGAGCAGGCCAAGGGTTCAAGTCCCTTCTCCGGCTCCAAGTCGACGCATCGAGATCAGCGATGCCTGGTTCAGCGCGAATCTGCTCGCCCCGTTCGCTCGACGGCGTTCGACGGCCGCCCGTCGAGTCGAAGGCAGAACGGACACCTCGAAGTGCCTCTCAGCGTCCGACGACGTGGGTCCACGTGCTCATCCAGCCCGAGTTGATGACGACGACCCCGAGCACGATTCCCGTGACGAGTGTCGCCACGGTCGCGAGGCGTCGCAACCACGTTCCGGAGACCGGTCGGGCCCCCGGCGTGGTGCGGTAGTCGGCAATTGCCAGCGCGGGGGTGTCGAGGACGTGGCCGACCACGTGCACCGTCATCGCGACGAACCAGAGGATGAAGCTTGCTTTGTGGAGATCCATGAGCCAGCGCGCGGAGCGGCCAGCTGCGAGGCCCGCGAGACCGGTGCCGACGACTGCGATCGTGGTGACCACGACGATCGGTCCGTCCACCCGTAGGACGGGATGCGGTGCGCCCTTCCGCACGTAGCCAGGATCGCCGACGTAGTAGCGCACGAACCGGTAGCCGACGCTTCCGAGCTTCGTGACGGCGAAGGCTGCGATCGCGGTACCGACGAAGACGTGCGCGGTGATCAGATCATGGATGCGCAGGATCGTGATGCCCTCCGCTGCGAGCAGCACGAAGAGCGCCGCCCCGGTTGCGCCCGTGAGCCGAGCGTTGCCCTCGACGCCCACTGGGCTGAGCGCGACGTCGGCATCGTTCCCACCGATCACCCGGTTGGCCATGTGCGACTCCTCGAGCTGGAC
>DASUAS010000254.1:0-3728 GCA_035763625.1 Acidimicrobiia bacterium | reverse complement strand
GTCGAAGTCGAGGTGGGGGAGCAGGTCGATCTTGTTCATGAGCACGAGCTCGACGCTGCGGAACATGACCGGGTACTTGAGGGGCTTCTCCTCGCCCTCGGTCACCGAGAACACCATCGCCTTGGCGTCCTCGCCCACGTCGAACTCCGCCGGGCAGACGAGGTTGCCGACGTTCTCGATCACCACGACGTCGAGGTCGGCGAGCGGGAGGCCGCCGAGCCCCGCGCGCACCATCACCGCGTCGAGGTGGCACTCGCCGCCGAACCCCGCGCTCGTGTTCACGAGCGACACCGCTTCGGCGAGGTCGACGAGCTGGTCGGCGTCGAGGCTGGTGGCGATGTCACCCTCGACCACGCCCACGCGGACCCGACCCCGCAACCGCCGCAGGGTCTCGCGCAGGAGCGTCGTCTTGCCGGCTCCCGGTGACGACATGAGGTTGACGGTGCGGACCCCCGCGCGCTGCAGGCCGGCGCGGTTGTCGGCGGCGACGCGGTCGTTCTCGGACAGGAGTCGTTCGAGCACCGCGACCCGCACGGTGCCGGTCTCCTCGTAGCCGCCGTGATCGCCGACGTCGTGGTGGTGCTCGTCGACGTCGTGAGGGTGATCGTCGTGCTCGTCGTGGGCGTGCGCGTGCACGGTGCCGTCGGCGTGCGCGTGGAAGCGTCCCATCAGGCGACCTCCGCCACGTCGATGGACTGGATGGTGAACTCGTCGCCCGACTCGACGATCACGTCGCTGCCGCCGCACGTCGCGCACACGAGGACCGGGAGGTCGAGGCTGGTGTGGGCGCGGCAACGGGAACAGGACACCACCGCCGGGACGTGCTCGATCACGAGCCGCGCGCCGTCGAGCGTGCTGTCCTCCACGAGCAGGGTCCACGCGAACTCGAGCGCATCGGGCACCACCTGGCGCAGGTGACCGATGCGCACGTGCACCTCGGCGACCGGACGGTCGGCGGCGTGGCGCGCGGTCGTCTCGGCGATCGCCTGGGCGAGCGACAGCTCGTGCACGCCCTTCACCGTCCGATCGCGACCGCGACGTCGCGGTGCAGGCGGCCGAAGTTGTAGTACGCGGCGCAGGCACCCTCCGACGACACCATGCACGTGCCGATCGGGCTCTCCGGTGTGCAGGCGGTGCCGAACACCTTGCACTCCCAGGGTCGGATGACACCCTTGAGCACCTCCCCGCACTGGCACGCCTTGGGGTCCGCCACGCGCACGCCGGGCACGTCGAAGCGGAGCTCCGCATCCCACGGGGCGAACTCCGGTCGCAGGCCGAGCGCGCTCTGCGCGATGAATCCGAGGCCGCGCCACTCGAAGTGGGGACGCAGCGCGAACACCTCGGCGATGGCTTCGAGCGCGCGCGGGTTGCCCTCGGTGCGGACGGCACGCGTGTACTGGTTCTCCACCTCGCAACGGCCCTCGCGCAGCTGGGCCAGCAGCATCGCGACCGCGCTCAGCACGTCGAGCGGTTCGAACCCCGCGGTGACGAGCGGCTTGCCGTAGCGCTCGGGCACGAAGCGGTACGGCCGCTGCCCCACGACGGTCGACACGTGACCGGGGCCGATGAAGCCGTCGAGGCGCAGGTCAGGAGAGTCGAGGATCGCCTTGATCGGCGGGACGATGGTCACGTGGTTGCAGAACACGGAGAAGTTCTCGACGCCGAGGTCGCGGGCGCGGCGCAAGGTCAACGCGGTGGACGGCGCGGTCGTCTCGAATCCGACCGCGAAGAACACGACGTGGCGATCGGGGTTTCCGAGCGCGAGGTCGAGCGCGTCGAGTGGCGAGTAGACGACGCGCACGTCGGCACCGCGAGCCTTGGACTGCAGCAGCGTGCCCCGGCTTCCCGGCACCCGCATCATGTCGCCGAACGCGGTGAAGGTGACGCCGGGTCGCTCGGCGACCGCGATGGCGTCGTCGACCCGGCCCATCGGGATCACGCACACCGGGCACCCCGGCCCGTGGACCAGCTCGACGGTGCTCGGGAGCATCTGCTCGATCCCGTGGCGGTAGATCGCATGGGTGTGGCCGCCGCACACCTCCATGAACTTCAGCGGGCGGTCGGGGGCGCGCTCGGGGGCGAGCTCGGTGATGCGCTCGAGCAGGGCGCGCGCGGCTGCCGGATCTCGGTACTCGTCGACGTAGCGCATGACGACCTCCTCAGCAGATCCTCGGGAGCGGATCGCCGACCAGCACGTCGAGGATCCGGGTGCCGCCGAACGCGGTGGCGAGCACCGCGAGTCCCGGCGGGTCGGGACGGACGGTGCCGATGCACGCGGCGTCGTGCCCGAGCGGGTGCGCGTGCAGGGCGCCCAGCGCGTCGTCGGCGCGCTCGCCCGGGACCACCGCCACCAGCTTCCCTTCGTTGGCGACGTGCAGCGGATCGATGCCGAGCATCTCGCACGCCCCCGCGACCTCGGGTCGGATCGGGAGGGCGGATTCGTCGAGCACGATCGCGAGGTCGGCGGCGCGGGCGAGCTCGTTGACGACGGTGCCGACACCGCCCCGGGTGGCGTCGCGCATCCAGCGGGTGTCGGGCGCGGCGGCGAGCAGAGCGTCGACCAGTGTCGCCAGGGCCGCGGTGTCGGACCGGATGTCGGCGGTGAGGGCGAGGTCACCGCGCGCCAGCATCACCGCCATCCCGTGGTCGGCGATCGTCCCGGACACCAGGACCGCATCGCCGGGTTCCACCTGCCCGGCGTCGAGGTGGCGCCCCGCCGGGACCCGCCCGATGCCCGCGGTGGTGATGTACACGCCGTCGGCGGCGCCGTGGCCGACCACCTTGGTGTCGCCGGTGAGTACGGCGACGCCTGCTGCCGAGGCTGCGGCGGCCATGTCGTCGACCAGCGCCCGCAGCTCGACGATCGGGAACCCCTCCTCGAGCACGAACGCGGCGGAGAGCCCCAGCGGCTCGGCGCCCATGACCGCGAGGTCGTTGATGGTGCCGTTCACCGCGAGGTCGCCGACCGATCCTCCCGGGAACCGGAGGGGCTGGACGACGAAGGAGTCGGTGGTGAACGCGAGCTGGTCACCGGCGGGCGAGGCCAGCAGCGCGGCGTCGGTCTGGTGCGCGAGCGGACCGGTTCCGAACGCGGGCAGGAACACCGACTCGAGCAGCGCGGCCGACGCCTTCCCGCCCGCGCCGTGGGCGAGGGTCACGACGTCGTCGTGGAGGCGCGGCGCGCGGCGTTGGAAGCTGGCGACGCGGTCGACGACCGCGGCCTCTGCCGTCGCGTCGGGGATCGGGACCGTCATCGCGCGGCGCCTGCAGCGAGCTCGCGGTGCACCCGCGCCGAGAGCTCGGCGACGAGCGCACCCTGGGCCTCCTGGATGCGGTGGACGCTCTGGGAGTGCACGACGAGGCAGTGATCGATGTCGCCACTGGTCGCCATCGCGCCGCCGTCGTAGCCCGCGAGGCCGATCGTCACCATCCCGCGGTCGTGTCCGACCGCGAACGCGCGCAGCACGTTGTGCGAGCCGCCGCTGGTCGAGCAGCCGAGCGCGATGTCGCCGACGCGGCCGAAGGCTTCGAGCTCGCGGGCGAACACCAGGTCGAAGCCGACGTCGTTGCCGAGGGCCGTGAGCACGGCGGGGGCGTCGGTGAGGCAGAGCGTCGGGAGCGGTCGCTCCGGCCCGCGTGCGTGGCCGAA
This sequence comes from Acidimicrobiia bacterium, assembly GCA_035763625.1. Lineage (GTDB taxonomy): Bacteria > Actinomycetota > Acidimicrobiia > IMCC26256 > DASPTH01 > DASUAS01. Next base: position 79 of record DASUAS010000254.1, on the reverse strand, counting down.
GCGATCGGCGGCGAGGCGGGCGTCGGTGCTGCTGCCCCCGTTGCCGAACGTGAAAAGGCGGCCGCCGCGCCGGAAGGCG
>DASUAS010000253.1:0-10330 GCA_035763625.1 Acidimicrobiia bacterium | reverse complement strand
GCCGGGCGCGACGACGCCGCGCACGGGATGGTCCCAGCGCAGCAGGGCCTCCACCGCGACGCGGTCGCCGCTGGCCAGGTCGAACTCGGGTTGGTACACCACCCGGAGCTCGTCCCGGTCGAGCGCACGACGGAGCGCGCGCTCGGTGAGCAGGCGGGACACGGCCTGCGTGTGCATCGCCTCGTCGAAGAGCTCGTGGCGTGCGCCGCCGCGACGCTTGGCGCGGTACATGGCCGCGTCGGCGTCCTGGAGCAGGCTGGCGGCCCGGTCGGACGAGCGGCCGGTGGCGGCGATGCCGATGCTCGCCGACAACGTCACCTCGGCGCGCGCCAGCACGAACGGTTCGGCGAACGCCTGCGCGGCCCGTTCGGCCAGCTCGATCGCCTCCTGCTCGTCGTGGAGGTCCTCGCAGAGGATCACGAACTCGTCACCGCCGAGTCGCGCCACCGTGTCCTGCCGACGCACGGTCGCCTGCAACCGCCGACTCACGGCCACGAGGACCTCGTCGCCGGTCTCGTGACCGAGGCCGTCGTTCACCAACTTGAAGCGGTCGAGGTCGACGAACAGGACCGCGACCACGCCGTCGTCGTCGGTCTGGGCCAGTCGATCGAGCGCGTGCTCGAGCCGGTCCTGCGCCAACGCCCGGTTGGGCAGTCCGGTGAGCGTGTCGTGCAATGCGAGCCGGCCGAGCTCCTGGGTGCTGGCGTCTCGGTCGATGGCGAGCGCGGCGAGGTCGCGGGCACGCTCGAGGGTCGCCAGCTCACTCGAACGTGGTTCGCGCACGACCCGCACGAAGAACGCGAGCAACCCGAGGAACTCGGAGCCGTCGGGCGAGCGGATGGGAGTGGACCAGACGCCGCGCAGACCGTGGGCGAGGCAGAGCGCGTTGAGCTCGGGCCGAGCCCCTTCGTGCTCGATGTCGCGGAGCACGCGCGTCTCGGTCGCGCTCAGGAACGCGTCGACGTCGGCGACGGTCGTGTGGCGCGTCACCTCCTGGATGTACTCGGCCGGGAGGCTCGGCGCGGCGACCGGGTCGAGGGTCCGGTGTTCGGGGTCGAGCAACCGGATGGAGCCGACGCCGTCGGGGATGTAGCTCTCGAGCGCGCGGACGAGCATGGAGAGCGTCTCGGGCACCGGTGCGCCCGACAGGATGAGCTCGAGCACCCGCGTCTCGTCGTGGCCGAACGCGTTGGCTCGCTTGCGGTCGGTGATGTCGCGCAGGTTGCCCACGAAGCCGGCGACCGCGGGCTCGTGCAATTGGTTGGTCCACGTGGATTCCACCCAGCGCCAGGCGTCGCCGTCGAATACGTGGAACTCCGCTTCGACGGGCGCGTCCGGGTCGGCGAGGAGCGCCTGGTGCAGCGCCCGGCACCGAGCGACGCCGTCCTCGTCGAGCTGGTCGGTGAAGCTCGTGCCGACCACGCTCTCGGCTGACTTCCCGAACGCGGTGTCGACCGCGGGGCTGATGTAGGTGACGACACCTCGGGCGTCGAGCACGATCACGATGTCGGTGGCGTGCTGCACGAGCGCCCGGAAGCGGGCTTCGCTCTCGCCGATCTCGGCCCGCGCCTGGTTCGAGGCGTCGACGAGACGCACGATGCGCCATGCGACCGCGAGCGCCGCGACCCCGGTGATGACGGCGAGGACGACCGCGGTGCTCGATCCGGAGTCATCGAGGATGACGACCGCAGGCGCGGCGAACAGCGCCGTACCGAGCACCACCATGCGGGCGCGCTCGCGCCGAACCGGGTTGGAGTCGCCCTCCCACAGGGTCCGCATCGACGGGTGCATCACCGCCGCGGCGAGGAGGAAGTACGCGATGGGCCAGAGCGCGTCGACGGCGCTGCCGTCGTGATAGGTGCCGTCGGCGAGGAGCCGCGCGTACAGCGCGTCGGCGACCAGCATCGCGGTCAGGCCGCCGAAGAGGAACCACGCGGCCGGCGACCACCGAGGGAGCGTGAACATCGCGTACACGCTCACGACCACGAGCACGAGGTCGGCGATCGGATAGGCGACCGCCACGAGCCGCTCGACCGTCGCGCCCGACGTGCTGGTGAGCACGGGAGTGACGACCCACTGCCACACGACCGCGGAGAGCGCGACGGCCACGACGATGCTGTCGACCGTGGTCTCCCGGTCGTAGCGCGCCCGGGCGAGCTGGTAGAGGGCCGCCGCGAGGATGGCGTAGCCGAGCAGGTAGACGATGTCGGCGTAGGGGTAGCCGTCGGGACGGCCCAACGCACGTTGTGCGAAGTCGAACACGACGTCACCGGCGACGAACATCACGAGGCCGACGGTGAAGCACTGCCACACCCGGCGACGGTGGGGCTGGTTGCACCAGAGGCCGAGCACGGCGCCGGCTCCCGCCACCACCGCGAGGATGTCGAAGAGGAAGGACCGGGCGCGGTCGGTGGTGAACGTCAGCGACACCACCGAGAGGGCGATGCCGAGCGCGACGAAGCCCCAGATCGCCCGATTGGACAGGCCGCCCCGCTCGACCGCCTCGCCCGCTCTGCCCGATGCCCCGGATCTGACCGCTCCGTGTCCGGCCATGATGGATCGACGTTAACTTGTGACGCTCCGTGAATCAAATCTCACCGAGGGTGGTGAATCGGCATCTGGCGATGCTGGTGTGGCCGGTGTGGGACACTCCGGGTCGGCGAGGATCCGTGGGGATCGGGGAGGCCGCCCGGGCCGGGGGCCCGCCGGGGGCCGGCACGGAGGAGAGACACGATGCGGGAGCTGCACGGTCGGGTGGCGGTGGTGACGGGCGGCGCCAGCGGCATCGGTCGGGCGCTGGCCCGGCGTTTCGCCGCCGACGGCATGCGGATCGTCCTGGCCGACGTCGAGGCCGAGGCCCTGGCGGCCACGGTCGCGGAGCTGCAGGACGCGGGGACCGACGTGGTGGGGGTGGAGGCCGACGTCTCCCGGCCCGCCGCGGTCGAAGCGGTGCGCGACCGCGCCCTCGACGCCTTCGGCGCCGTCCACGTGGTCTGCAACAACGCCGGCGTCGGTGGCGGGAGCATCATCGACGCGCCGCTCGCGCTGTGGGAGTGGACCATCGGGGTGAACCTCATGGGCGTCGTGCACGGCGTCCACACCTTCCTCCCGCTCCTGCTCGCGCAGGACGAGGGCCACATCGTGAACACCGCGTCGCTCGCCGGTCTCGGCGGGGTGGGAGGACTGGGCATCTACTGCACGACCAAGTTCGCGGTGGTCGGATTGAGCGAGTCGCTCCACCACGACCTCGTCGCGCGCGGTTCGTCGGTCGGGGTGTCGGTGCTGTGCCCGGGCTTCGTGCAGACCCGCATCGGCGACTCGAGCCGCAACGCGCCGACCGCGGTGGCGGAGTGGTCGGCGACGCCGGCCGCGCAGGCGACCGCGGAGCTCGCCAACGCCCTGACGGCGGCGGGGATCTCGCCGGAGGTCGTGGCTGACGCGGTGCGCGACGCGGTGGTGGACGGCACCTTCTACGTGGTGCCCCACGAGCACGCGGCGGTGGCGACGACTCGGGCCCGGGCCGAGTGGATCGGGGGCGGACCCGCTCCCGTGCTCGACCCCGCGCGCGCGGTGCAGCCGTAGCGCCTGCCGGTCAGGCGTGGACCGGTGGTCGGCGCCCGCGCCACGGCCGCGCGCCCTCGAGCTGCGCGGCCACGCGGAGGAGCACGTCCTCGCGCCCGGTGGCGGCCACCAGCTGGACGCCGATCGGCAGACCGTCGGACCAGTGGAGTGGGACCGACATCGCCGGTTGCCCGGTGACGTTGAAGGGCAGGGTGAACGCGGCGTAGGGCGTGGCGGCGAGGATCGCGCCGTCGGCGTCGTCGCCGCGGATCTCACCCAGTGGAGCGGGCGGTCGGGCCATCGTCGGCGTGAGCAGGAGGTCGAAGCCCCCGGTCGCATCGTGGCGGCGGTCGCTCGGTTCCCACCACTCCGCCATGCGGCGCGTCCAGGCGCGCAGCGACTCCACCGCTTCGAGGTAGGCGTCGGCGGTGATGGTGCGCCCGAGCTCGGCCTGCGCCCAGGTGACGGGTTCGACGTCGGCGGCGGTGACCTCGCGACCGGCGATCGCGCCGAGCTTGCGGAGGTCGTACGCGGTGCTGGCGGCGAGGACGGTGGTGAAGTGCACGAGCAGCGCGAGGTCGTCGAACGGTTCGGGTGCGGCCGGTTCGAGCTCGTGACCGAGCGACGCGAGCAGCGCGGCGGCGCCGTCCAACGCGTCGGTGCACGCGGGATCGACCTCGGCGAGGCCCGCCGGGGTGGCACTCCGCACGCCGATGCGCAACTTCCCGGGCTCGGTGCCGACCTCGTCGAGGAAGGGTCGCGCGGGCGGTGCCGCCGCGTAGGGGTCACCGGGCATCGCACCGGCGATCACGTCGAGCGCGGCCGCGCTGTCGCGCACCGAGCGCGTGACCACGTGGCGCGCCACGAGCCCCGCCCACGCTTCGCCGTCGTCGGGCCCGAGCGAGACGCGGCCGCGCGTGGGCTTGAGCCCGAAGAGCCCGCACGCGCTGGCCGGGATGCGGATCGAGCCGCCGCCGTCGCCCGCGTGCGCGAACGGCACCATGCCCGCTGCCACCGCCGCCGCGCTGCCGCCGCTCGATCCGCCCGGGGAGCGCGTGAGATCCCAGGGGTTGCGCGTGGGCCCGTACGCGAGCGACTCGGTCGTGGGGAGCAGCCCGAGCTCGGGGGTGTTGGTCTTGCCGACGACGACGCACCCGGCGGCCCGCAGACGGGCGAACAGGTAGGAGTCGTGGTCGGCGACGTGGCCGAGGTCGCGCAGCATCCGGTTGCCGAGGTGCAGGGGTTCGTCGGCCAGCGTGCCGTCGAGGTCCTTCACCAGGATCGGAACGCCGCGGAACGGACCCTCGGGCGGGCCGGCGTCGGCCTCGTCGCGGGCGTGCTCGTCGCGACGGTGGATGACTGCATTGAGCTGCGGGTTCACCACGTCGATGCGCGCCAGCGCGGCGTCGACGAGCTCGCGCGGCGTGACCGAACCGTCGCGCACGAGGGCAGCCTGCGCGATGGCGTCGAGAACGGCGAGATCGTCGGTCATGCGCAGGACGGTAACGCGACCACCTGTCGCGCGCTCAGGTCTCGCGCACGACGTCGGCCGCGAGCTTGTCGTCGCGCAGGCCCTTGTAGCGCGGCGCGCGGAGCACGCCGCCGCTCGTCCACTCGTGGAACGCGACCTCGACCACGAGGTCGGGTTCGACCCACCGCGGTGACGGCAGCTTCGGCGTCGTCACGAACGGTGAGCGCTCGCGCCGCAGGGGCGCGAGGGCGCGTTCGAGTCGCTCGCGCGCGGCGGCGTCGATGCCCGACCCGACCCGCCCCGCGAACCGGAGGTCGCCCGCATCGTCGTGGTGCCCCACGAGCAGCGAGCCGATCTGCCCTTCGAGCCGGCCGGCGCCGGGGAGCCAGCCCCCCACGACGAACTCCTGGCCGAGGGTCGTCTTCACCTTGCGCCACGAGTCGACGCGCCGCCCGGGTCGGTAGGGGCTGTCGATGCGCTTGGCGACGACACCTTCGAGCCCGAGGGCTCGGCTCGCCTCGAGCACCGCGTCGCCGGAGCCGAACGTGGTCGGTGGGGTCTGCCACGCCGGGCCGGCGAGCTCCAGGCGATCGAGCAGCGCGCGCCGCTCGCGATACGGCAGCTCGCATGTGGAGTGCCCGGAGAGCCAGAGCACGTCGAAGACCATGAGCACGACCGGCTGGGTCGCGGCGCGCTCGCGCACCGCGGCCTGCCCGTGTGCCTGCATCCGCGGTTGCAGCCGCTCGAAGCTCGGCACGCCGTGTTCGTCGAGGGCGACGAGCTCGCCGTCGAGGAGGGCATCCGTCCCCCCGAGCGCATCGCGGATCGGTGCGATCTCCGGGAACCGGGCGGTGGCGTCGTTGCCGGCCCTCGACGTGAGCCAGACCTCAGCGCCGTCGACGCCCACGAGCGCGCGCATGCCGTCCCACTTCATCTCGTATGCCCAGGTGCCGTCGTCGGGCGGCAGCGTCTTCGCGGGCACGGCGAGCATCGGGCGCAGGTCGCGAGGGACGGGCTTCGTCGGGCTGGCGATGGGCCGAGCGTACCGACCCGTCCGATCCTTCGGACCTCCCGGCGACGGTCGCGCTACCGTACCGCATCGTAGGAGTGATCGCTCCAAGAGTGGAGACGCCCATGAACGCCGCGAGCAAGCACACCGGCCGGTCGCGCCCGCGAACCGGCGTCGGTTCGGCGGAACATGTCCGCTCAGCTGACGCCGGTTGCGAGGGGGGCGGGTGACGGCGGCGTCGTTGTGGGTGCAGGGGGCGCGTCCGCGCACCTTGGGCGCGGCGGTGGCACCGGTGCTCGTCGGCACGTCGGCTGCGGTGGCCGAGGCCGACGGCGTCATCTGGTGGCGGTTCGGGTGCGCCCTGCTCGTCGCGCTCGCGTTGCAGGTCGGCGTGAACTACGCCAACGACTACTCCGACGGGGTGCGCGGCACCGACGAGGAGCGCAAGGGTCCGGTGCGCCTGACCGCCACCGGCCTCGCGGCGGCGAGTGCGGTGAAGCGCGCCGCGTTCTTGTCGTTCGGGGTCGCGGCGGTCGCCGGGCTCGTGCTCTCGTTGGTGGTGAACCCGTGGTTGCTGCTGGTGGGCGTCGCCGCGATCGCCGCGGCCTGGCTCTACACCGGTGGGCCGAAGCCGTACGGGTACCTCGGCCTCGGCGAGGTCATGGTGCTGGTGTTCTTCGGCTTCGTCGCCACCGTCGGGTCGGCATACGTGCAGGTGAAGGACGTCCCCTCCGCCGCGTGGTGGGGCTCGCTCGTGGTGGGCCTCTTCGCGTGCGCGATCCTGCTCGCCAACAACGTGCGCGACGTCCCGACCGACGCGGTCACCGGCAAGCGCACGCTCGCCGTGCGCCTCGGTGCCACGACCGCACGTCGCATGTTCGTCGCCTGCTACGTCGGGTCGTTCGCGTCGGTGGTGATCATCGGCATCTCGCAACCTTGGGCCCTGCTCGGGCTGCTGGCGCTGCCCCTGGCGGTGACGCCGGTGCGCACGATCCTCACCCGCCACGACCCCCCGTCGCTGGTGCAGGTGCTGGTGGCGACGTCGAAGCTCGAGGTCGTGGTGGCGGTCCTGGTGAGCGTGGGGCTGTGCCTCTCCTGAAGGAGCACCGGCTCCGGCTCGGCGGCCGCGACGTCACGCTGTTGGAGGGGGCCGCGGGTTGGGGCGAGTGCTCGCCGCTGCTCGGCTACCCGAGCGACCCGGCGGTGTGTCGGGCCGCGGCCGAGGAGGCGGCGACGGTGGGCTTCCCGGCGCCGGTGCGCGACTGCGTCCCCGTGAACGCGCTGGTCGACGGCCCGTTCCTCGTACAGGACGTGCGCGGCTTCAGTGCGGTGAAGGTGAAGGTGCGCGACGCGGCTGGCATCGCATTCGTGCGCGCGGTGCGCGACGCGGTCGGGCCCGACGTGGGTGTGCGCGTCGACGCCAACGGCGCGTGGGACGTCGACACTGCGGTCACCATGATCGCCAAGCTGGCCGAGTTCGACCTCGAGTACGTGGAGCAGCCGTGCGCGACGCTCGAGGACCTGGCGCGCGTACGTCGTCGCGTCGACGTACCGATCGCGGCCGACGAGTGCATCCGTTCGCTGGACGACGCGCGCGAGCTCCGCGCTCGCAATGCAGCCGACGTGATCGTGGTCAAGCAGCAGCCGCTCGGCGGCGTGCGCGCCGCGCTCGCGGTCGTCGACGCGGCCGATGTGCCCGCGGTGGTGAGCTCGATGATGGAGACGTCGGTGGGGATCGCGGCCGGCCTCGCGCTGGCGGCCGCACTCCCGGAGCTGCCGTACGCGTGCGGGCTCGCGACGCTGGGCGCGCTCGCGGGCGACGTGACGCACGCGCCGCTCGTCCCCGTCGACGGTGTGCTCGCGGTGCGGACGGTCGCGCCCGACGCCGATCTGCTGGCGCGCTACCAGGTGGTGAGCAGGTGAGCGACGAGTTCGGGTTGCTCGAGGTGGCAGGCGTGCCCGGCGCTCGGGATCACCTCGACGCGCACGTCGGCGATGCGATCGGCCATGCGGCGGGCGATGTCGACGTACTTGGTGTCGAGCTCCCCGACGATCAGCAGCACCGGCATCCGCAGCTCGCCCAGCCGGTCCCAGTTCGACGGCTGCACCCCCTGACCGAGGACCCGCAGCTGATACGTCAGCCACCCGACCGTGTTGTCGGCCCGCCGTTCGTCGATGCCCGACCGTTCACGCGGCAGGGAGGCGAAGAGCGGTTGCGCGAGCCAGCGCTCGAGGAACGCGTCGACGCCGTCGCGCTCGATCTCCTGCGCGAGGCGCTCGTCCGCGGCGCGGCGCGCGGCCCGCTCGTCGGGATCGGCGATGCCGGGCGACGCGCTCACCAGCACCAGCCGGTGCACGACCTCGGGCCGGTCGAGCGCGAGCTGCAGGCACAGGCGTCCACCTTGCGAGTACCCGACGTAGGTGGCCGGGCCCGCGTCGAGCGCGCGGGCCACCGCGACGAAGTCGTTCCCGGTTGGCAGCGTCGGTACGTTCGCCGGTCGCATGAGGTGGTCGGTCACGGGCATCCAGGAGGTCGCCGTCTGTGTGAACCCGTGCACGAGCAGCACCCGGTCGGACGCATCCCCAGCCACGGAGGCATCCTCGCATGAGCCGCGACGCCACGACCGCCTTCGCCCGCGCGCTCGTCGACGAGTGGGTGCGCCACGGCGTCACCGACGCGTGCCTCGCGCCCGGCTCACGGTCGGCGCCGCTCGCGCTGGCTCTCGCCGACGACGACCGGATCCGCCTGCACGTGCACCTCGACGAGCGGTCGGCGTCGTTCTTCGCGCTCGGACTCGCACGCGCGTCCGGACGCCCCGCCGTCGTGCTCTGCACGTCGGGCACCGCCGCGGCCAACTTCCATCCCGCGGTGCTCGAGGCGCACCACGGCCGCGTGCCGCTGATCGTGTGCAGCGCCGACCGCCCACCCGAGCTGCGCGACACCGGCGCGGGTCAGACCGTCGACCAGGTCGAGCTCTTCGGCGGCGCAGTCCGCTGGTTCCACGAGGCCGAGGTGCCGAGCGACCGTCCCGGTGCAGGTGCCACCTGGCGGGCGCTGGCGTCGCGCGCGGTGGCGGCGGCGATCGGGCCGCCGGCAGGACCGGTGCACGTGAACCTGCCGTTCCGCGAGCCACTGGTGCCGACCGGCGATCCGCTGGTCGACGCACCCGGCCGCGCCGACGAGCGGCCCTGGACGGCGACCGCACCCGGCGTGCGCGCCCCGTCGGTGGAGCTGCTCGACGCGCTGGCCCACCTCGTGGCCGATCGACCGCGCGGGCTCGTCGTCGCCGGATGGGGCGCGAACGTGCGGCCGTCGACCGCGCTCCGCTTCGCCGAGGTCGCCGGCTGGCCGGTGCTCGCCGACCCGCTGTCGAACCTGCGGGTGCCCGGCACCGTCAGCAGCTACGACCCGCTGCTGCGCGTCCCGGGCTTCGCCGACGCGCACCGGCCCGACGTCGTGCTGCGCATCGGCGGCCCGACCACCAACAAGCCACTCGGGCAGTGGCTCGATCCGGGCCTCGACCAGGTGCTCGTCGACCCCGACGGCGCGTGGCTCGACCCTCAGCACGCGGCCAGCGGACGCATGGTCGCTGATCCCGAGCTCCTGCTCGGCGCGCTCGCCGACGCGGTCGACGTCATGGTCGACGAGGAGTGGCTGCGGATGTGGCGCGACGCCGATGCGTCCGCTCGCCGCGCCATCGACGGGCTCGTCGACTCGTGGGACGAGCCGTTCGAAGGTCGCATCGCGCGTGACGTCGTGCGCGCCGCGCCCGCCGGAACGTCGGTGGTGGTCGCATCGAGCATGCCGGTGCGCGACGTCGAGAGCTTCACGGCCGCCCGTGACGACGTCCTGTTCCACGCCAACCGTGGTGTCAACGGCATCGACGGGTTCGTGTCGACTGCGCTCGGCGTCGCCGCCGCGTCCGAAGGTCCGACGCTCGCACTCGTGGGCGACCTGTGCTTCCTGCACGACAGCAACGGACTGCTCGGTGCCGTCGACCGCGGCATCGACGCGACGTTCGTCGTCGTCGACAACAACGGGGGCGGGATCTTCTCGTTCCTCCCGCAGGCCCAGCTGCCGGAGCACTTCGACACGATCTTCGGCACGCCGCAGCCGGTCGACGTCGCCGCGCTGGCCGCGGTGCACGGCGTCCGCGTCACCGAGGTCACCGCCGCCGCCGCGCTCGAGCCCGCGCTCCTCGCGGCAGTCGACGCCGGCGGCGTGCAGGTCGTGCGCGTCCGCACCGACCGCGACGCCAACGTCGACCGTCACCGCGACGTCTGGGCTG
>DASUAS010000252.1:0-5049 GCA_035763625.1 Acidimicrobiia bacterium | reverse complement strand
GGGCCAAGTCCAGATCATGGTGGTTCATGCACGAGATCCAACTCGCGCCCTATGACACCCATCGTTCCGACGTCGAATTCCGGCGTTGGGACGCGGGAATTCGACGTCGGAACGCCTGGCTTGGCTAGGTGGTGGTGGCGGCGTAGCGCTTGCGGTTGACGAGGCGGCGGACGTCGTCCTCGAAGCGCATGCCGCCGGCGACCTTGCGCTCGAACCAGCGCATGCCGTCGCTCACCTGGATCGGGGAGCGGGCCAGGCGGTAGGGGTCGGTGGCGCGGTAGCGGTTCACGTGGGTGCCGGCGACGGCGGCGGAGTCGAACCGGGCCCGCACCGCGGCATCGGCCGCGGTCGAGCCCATCACCGCCTTCGGGTACGCGAAGTGCGCGGCACGCACGTCGAGCTGCGAGCCGATGAGGTCGACGGAACGGTCGAGCTCGGCGCCGACCTGCTCCGCCGGCAACCGGTCGAGCAAGGCGTGCGAGTGCGTGTGCGACCCGACGGCGACGAGGCCGGTCGACACCGCGTCGCGCAACGCCGACCACGACACCGGCACCCCGTCGTCCGGGAACGCGTGCCCGTCGTCGACGAACTCGGTGGCCACGTAGAGCGTGACCGGCACTCCGTGCTCGACCAGCACCGGCACCGCGACCTCGGCGAAGTCGGCGGTGCCGTCGTCGAAGGTCACCGCGACCATCGGCGTCGGCGCCGCGCCGCCGGCGAGCCGGCCGATCCCCTCCGAGAGGGTGACGACGTCGGCCTCGGCGGCGAGGTACGCCATCTGCTCGGCGAAGAGCGACGTGGGCAGGTCGACCTCCACCGCGGTCCGTCGGCCCACGCGGTGGTAGATGAGCACGACGAGACCGGCGGCCGGGCGGCGCACGGAGTCGAACGCGGCCGACGTGATCTTGATCGCGGTGCGTGCCGTGCCCACCGTGCGAGGCTACGCGTGCCCACGCCAGCGCCGGCGCGCCACGGTCGACGGCACCGACCAGAGGTGGTCCGCGCCGGTGCGGCCGAGCACGTACGGCACGACCCGGCGCGCCCGCGCGCCCGCGTCGAGGTTGAACGTCTGGCGGTGCCATTCGACGACGAGGTCGCGGCCCGGGATCAGCCGGTGCTCGCCGACCATCGCCCGGCACCCGGCCGCGTACCGCCGCGCCGCGCCGCGCGAGTCGCGCGCCACCGCCAGCGTCGCGGTCACGCTCGCCGGCACCGCAACGTCGACCAGCTCGGTGACCCACGCCAGCGCGTCGCGCACCGGGGCCACGAGCCCGCCGCGCTGCACCCGCGCCAGCAACCGATCCCAGTCGAAGTCGTCACCCGATCCAACGCCGCCGCGCACCACCATCGCCACGTCGGCGACCCAGCGCGGCTCGGTCGCCCAACCGAGCCGGTACGCGCGCGTCACCACGCGGAGCAGCAGGTCGTCGGGGCTCGCCGCCAACGCCGCACGACCGTCGATCGGGCACGGCCGGGCCGCGTCCCAGAGCTGCGAATCACCGGCCTCATCCGCGGTGCCCGCGAGCCACGGCACGAGGCGCCAGTGCAGCACCAGCGTGCAGCGCTCGTCGGGCGCGACGAACCGCAACGACGACAGCCGCCGGGTGAGGTCGCGCGCCGGCCGAGCACCACCACCACCGCCGCCACTGCGCACCCAACCCGCGCGCTCGAGCGCGCCCACCACCGCGTCCACCGCATCCACAGACACCAGCACCTCGGCCTCGGCCGTCGGCCGCAAGCTCGGATCCGGGTAGTGCAGCAGCGCGAGCGGTACCCCGCCGAGCAGCAGCGCGCGCGCACCGACCTCCTCCAACACGTCCAGCGCGCCGATCAGATCGGCGAGGAGCAGCTGCTGGGTGACGAAGGTGTGGCGCCGCAGGCCGCGCATCCGCCCGAGGTCAGGATCGGCCACACCGGCCGTCGTCAGCGCCTCCCCGACCAGCGGCAGCAGGGGATACACGCGCCCGTCGTCGAGCGCGTCCGGTGAGTGCCGCGCCCGCAGTGCCGCCCACCGCGTCGCCGTCTGCTCGCTCGGCCCGAGCGCGACGCGCGCCACCTCCGCGTCGACCGCTCGACCGTCGGCAGGGTCAGGGGAAGGCGTCGGCATGGCGAGGTAGTGTCGCGCAGCCTCGAACCCGGACACGCAGGGACGCTTGCCGCATGCCCACGCACTACCGCTCCAACGGCCCCCGGTTCGTCGACGAGACGATCGACGGCGAAGCGCTCGTCATGGACATGGTGAAGGGCAGCTACTACAGCTGCGTCGGCGCGAGTGCGTTCGCGTGGAACGCACTGGCACGAGGCATGACCGCAGACGAGCTCACCACGATGCTCGTGGCGCGCTACGGCGTCAGCGACGTCGACGCCGCCCGCGACGTCGACGGGTTCGTCACCACCCTCCTCACCGAGGAGATGCTCGTTCCCGGCCACCCGACCGACGCAGCGCGCACGCCGCCGACGCGCGCCACGCTCGACGCGCTGGTCCCCCAACCGGAGTACCGCGCGCTCGCGCTCGAGCGCTTCGACGACCTCGCCGACCTCATCCTCCTCGACCCGGTGCACGACGTCACCGAAGCGGGCTGGCCGCGCAACGCGGCCGAGCGTTGACCGCAACCGACGCCGACCCCGACCCGAGCGCGGCGCTCGTCTCCGTCGTCGTCCCCGTGTACGACGGCGAGCGGTACCTCGCCCAGTGCCTCGACAGCCTGGTCGCGCAGGACCACCCCGCGATCGAGATCGTCGTCGTCGACGACGGCTCCGCCGACCGCTCGGCCACCATCGCCGACAGCTACCCCGAGGCCCGAGTGCTCCGCCGCCCTCACGAGGGTCTCGGTGCCACCCGCAACGCGGGCGTCGCCGCCGCCACCGGCGAGCTCGTCGGCTTCTGCGACGCCGACGACTGGTGGAAGCCGCACAAGGCGTCGACGCAGGTCGCCTACCTCGCGGCCCATCCCGACGTCGACATCGCGCTGTGTCGCCAGGACACCCACTTCGAGCCCGGCACTGACCGGCCCGACTGGCTCATCCCCGATCAGCGCTACGGCGACCTCGACGGCGTCTCCGCCACCTCGGGGCTCTTCCGCCGGGCCGTGTTCGAGCAGCTGCAGTACCGCACCGACATGGCCACCGGCTCCGACTTCAACCTGCTCGTGCAGGCCCGCGCCGCCGGCTTCGGCATCGAGGTGCTCGACGAGTCGCTGCGGGTCCGGCGCATCCACGGCGCCAGCATGAGCGACCGCGAGGGACCGGCCTTCGACCAGATGTTCCAGACCGTGCGCGAACACCTCAGGCAGCAGCGTTGACCCACGACGTGTCGGTGCTCGTCGCCGCCCGTGACGCGGAGGCGTTCATCGAGGAGTCGGTGCGCTCCGCGCTCGACCAGACCGTCGCGCCGAGCGAGATCGTGGTCGTCGACGACGGCTCCACCGATGCCACCGCCGCGATCGCCGAGGCCCTCGACCCCCGGGTGGTCGTGGTGCGTCGCGAGCACGCGGGGGTCGGCGCCAGCCGCAACGCCGGGCTCGCCGTCGTCAGCCGCCCGTGGATCGCGTTGCTCGACGCCGACGACGTGTGGCTGCCGACCAAGCTCGAACGCCAACTCGCCGCGTTCGCCGACGACCCGGCGCGCGAGGCGGTGTTCACGTGGTTCGACGAGTTCGCCGACGCCGACCACCCACCGCCGCCCGGGACCCGGGTTCCGCGCACCGGCCAGTCGGCGTCGTTGTCGACCGGCGTGCTGATGCCGCGCCCGGTGATCGACCGCATCGGACCCTTCGGCACCGGTGAGAGCGCCGACTGGTTCGGATGGTGGGCGCACGCGCGCGCGCTGGGTGTCGTCGAGCACACCGTTCCCGAGGTGCTCTACCGCCGTCGGATCCACAGCGCCAACAACTCGTTCCGGCGCGGCGACCGCGGCCAGTCGTTCGTCGCCGCCGCCCGCGCCCACCTGCACGACGTCCGCGCCCGCGGCACGACCGACGTGACCGGCGCGCCGTGACCGACGTGAACAGCAGTCCGCTCGTGAGCGTGGTCGTCCCCGTCTACGAGCGCGAGCACTGCGTGGTCGACGCGGTGCGCAGCGTCCTCGCCCAGACCTACCCGGCCGTCGAGTGCCTGGTGGTCGACGACGGCTCGACCGACGCCTCCCTCGCGAACCTCGCCTCCGCGTTCGCGCACGAGCCGCGTGTGCGCCTCTTCCCGCGCGACCACGCAGGTGTCTCCGCAGCACGCAACCACGGGATCGAGCAGGCCCGCGGCGAGCTCCTCACGTTCCTCGACAGCGACGATCTCATGCTCGAGCACCGCATCGAGCGCCAGCTCGCCCACCTCCGCGTCACGAGCGACGACGCGGTCATGTGCCGTCAGCAGCAGGTGCTCGAAGGCGACGCGGTCCGGCCCGAGTGGCTCGAACGCCATCCCGACTGGTGGGACGGCTACTACCACACGTCGATCCTGGTGGCGACGGAGCGGGTGCGCGCCGTCGGCGGCTTCGACGAGCGGCTCTCGATCGGCGAGGACATCGACCTGGTGGTCCGCCTCGCCGGCGCCGGCACCCGCATCGGCGTGCTCGAGGAGGTGCTGGTCGTCCGCCGGTTCTTCGGCGACAACCTGAGCTACGGGAGCAACGACGACTTCAGCGTCATGCTCGGCGCGGTCCGGCGGCACCACGCGCAGCAGCGGGCGAAGGGCGAGTCGCGCGGCGAGGTGATCGGCGGCGGATGACCGATCTCACCGAGGAGCCGGCGCTCGATCTCGACGAGATGCGGGCGATCCTCGCGCGCACGCAGACCGACTGGGCCCGCGTGCTCGACACCACGGCGGTGACGACGCGCGAGCTGCGCATCGCCGACGTCGACGTGCGCGTCGTGCTCGCCGGTGAGGAGCTCGCCCGGGTTCTGCTGCCCGCGTTCGACGGACTGCCGCCCGCCACGACGACGCCATCCGCGACCGTCGGCGCGTGGGACGCCGAGGCCACCGGCGTGCCGTTCGCGCTGCGTCCGCCGGTCGAGCGCCTCGGCCCGTACCGCGGCCTGATCCGTCGCGACGGCC
>DASUAS010000251.1:0-11872 GCA_035763625.1 Acidimicrobiia bacterium | reverse complement strand
GGGCGGGTCGACCAGCCCCATCACCGCGAGGCCGGTGACGCTCTTGCCCGAACCCGATTCGCCCACCACCGCGACGGTCTCACCCGCCGCCACCGAGAACGACACCCGGTGCACCGCCTGCACCGCGGCCGGGAGCCGACCGAACTCCACCCGCAGCCCGTCGACCTCGAGCGCGGCGACGCCGCTGCCCGTGCTCACGCGCGCACCCGTCGACGGGCGTCGAACGCATCGCGGAGACCGTCGCCCACGAAGTTCACCGCGAGCACGGTGAGGAAGATGGCGAGACCGGGGAACACGGTGAGCCACCACCAGTCGTCGACGGTGGCGATCGAGTCGGACAGCAGGTTGCCCCAGCTCGGCGTGGGCGGCTGGATGCCGAACCCGAGGAACGACAGCGTGCTCTCGACGAGGATGGCCTCGGCCACCACCAGCGTCGCGTTCACGATGATCGGACCCAGGCAGTTCGGGATGACGTGACGGGTGATGATGCGGGTGTTCGACGCGCCGATGGTCCGCGCCGCGTCGACGAACTCGCGCTCGCGCAGCGCCAACGTCGCGCCCCGCACGACGCGCGCGATCGAGCCCCAGAGCAGGCACGACAGCAGCAACGTGATGCCGAGGGGGCCACCGAGGTCGAGGGAGCCGAGCGGGCCCAGGTCGACCGTCCCGATCGACACCGCCACCGCCAGGATCGGGAGCGCCGGCAACGCGATCCACAGGTCGGTGAAGCGCATGAGCAACCCGTCGAGCCAACCCCGGTAGAAGCCGGCCGACGCGCCGATCACCACGCCGATCACGGTGGAGAGCACGGCGACGCCCAACGCGACCTTCAAGGAGATCTGCCCGCCGTGGAGCACGCGCGACAGCGAGTCGCGGCTGAGCTCGTCGGTGCCGAACCAGTGCGCCGCCGACGGGCCCGACGTCGGCTCGAGCAGGTTCTGGTGGTACGGATCGGGCGCGAACCACGCCCCCACGAAGCACGCCAGGAACATGAACACCAGGAACCCGAGACCGACCATCGCCAGGCGATGGCGCCGGAACCTCCGCCACGCGGCGCGCCGCTCGTCGCCGTCGCGCGGCGCGACGACGACCTCGGGCGGAAGCAGCGTCGGGTCGATCGCCGCGGCACGGGCCCGCCCCGACTCGTCACCGACACGCATGCTCACAGCGCACGCACCTTGCGTCGGGAGGGACCTCCCGCCCGGATGCGGGGATCGAGCGCGGCGTAGAGGATGTCGGCCAGCAGGTTGAAGACGACCACGAACACCGTCGCCACCGCCATCCATGCCAACAGCACCGGATAGTCGGAGCGTTCGAGCGCGTCGAAGAACAACAGGCCCAGGCCGGGCCAGGTGAAGATCCGCTCGACCACCACGACTCCGCCCAGGAGGACGCCGGCGTCGATGGCGACGACCGTGACGAACGGGATCAGCGCGTTGCGCAGCGCGTGGCGGCGGATCACCTGGCGCCGGGGCACGCCCTTGGCGCGCGCGGTGCGCA
The DNA here is from genome assembly GCA_035763625.1 of Acidimicrobiia bacterium. GTDB lineage: Bacteria > Actinomycetota > Acidimicrobiia > IMCC26256 > DASPTH01 > DASUAS01. The sequence continues at coordinate 10,372 of DASUAS010000251.1, read as the reverse complement.
CGTAGTCGGCGTGGAGCACGTCGAGCATGCTGTCGCGCTGGTAGCGACTCCACGCGGCGACGCTGGTGAGCATGAGCACCGCGATCGGCAGCACCATGTGCTCGATGAGGTTGACGACGTTGCCCTGCTGCCCCACCGAGTACTTGCCCTGCACGTAGAGCACGTCGATCCCGAGCTGCTCGTGCAACACGACGACGACGAACAGCTGCAGGAGGAGCGCGAAGAAGAAGTCGGGCATCGAGAACCCGAAGTAGGAGAACGACGTCGCCGCGTGGTCGAAGAACGAGTACTGCCGTACCGCGCTGACGACACCGATGAGGAGCGCCAGCACGACGGAGAACACCAGCGCGGTGCCCACGAGGAGGAACGAGTTCCACGCCGCCTCACCGATCATGTCGACGACCGGCTGCTGGGTGCGGAACGACACACCCCAGTCGCCCTGCACGAAGTCGCGGAGCCAGTCGACGTACTGCGCGGGGCGGGACTCGTCGAGGTGGTACTCGTGCTCGAGGTTCCTGATCGTCTGTTGGGAGACGCCGGGACGGTGCCGCAGCTCCGCGAGTGGATCGCCGCGGGCGGACACCAGGGCGAAGACCACGATCGTCGCGACCAGGACGACGACGACCGCGGCGACGAGGCGCCGCACGATGAACGCGAACACCGCAAATTTCTACCGGAGCGGTCCCCTGCGACCGCGGCAATCGCCGGGCCCGACGTTCAGCCGGTGTAGGTCCAGTCCTCGATGTTCCAGGTGAAGCCGTCCTGGGTCGGGTTGTCGACCAGGCCCTTGATCGTGTTGCGGTAGCCGAGCTGGGTGGGCTTCTGGAACAGCGGGAGCACGGTGACGTCGTGGGTGGCGAGCTGTCGGTCGGCGTCGTTGTAGAGCTGGGCCCGGGCCGCGGGGTCGGACTCCTTGTCGGTCGCGTTCAGGAGCGCGTCGACCTGCGGGTCTCGCACCTTGGTGTAGTTCTGCCCCGAGTAGTCGCACTCGCCCTTCGTGGCCGCCTTCTTCGCGCACTGCGCGGGGATCGCCGACGACAGCCAGATGATGTTGCCCTGGTAGGGGTCGGGCGCACCGACCCAGGCGAAGATCAGCGTCTCGAAGTCGAACCCGGTCATGTTGACGTCGAGGATGTCAGGCGAGTTCTTGATCGTGAGCTTCACGCCGATCTGCTGGAGCTGCTGCTGCATGATCTGCTCGGCCAGGATCCGGGCCTGGTTGCCCGACGTGGTGCCGACGGTGAACGCCAACTTGGTGCCACCCTTCTGACGCACGCCGTCGGAACCGCGGGTCCAGCCGGCGTCGTCGAGCAGCTGGTTCGCGGCGTTGACATCACCCGACGCCGGGTAGATGCCCCAGTTCGGCTGGTACTCCTTCTGGTTCACCATGTACTGGGTGTTGTCGAGCACCTGAGCGTTCTCGTTGGCGTCCTTCACCACGCGGTCGACGATCTGCTGGCGCGGCATCGCCGTCGCGATCGCCTTGCGCACCTGCAGGTCGTCGAGCCCGGGGACGGTGGAGAGCATGTCGAAGTGCTCCCACTGGGGGCCGAGGGTCGTGGTGTACTCGGCGCCGTCGACCGCTTCGATCTTCTTGCGCAACCCGATCTGGTTCTGCGGGTAGATGACGTCGACCTCACCGTCGCGGAACGCGTTGAGCTCCGAGTTGGTGTCGCGTACGGGCACGAACACGACCTTGGGCACGGAGGCGACCTTGCCGCCCCAGTAGTGCTCGTTCGGGACCAGCGTCGCCTGCTGGTCGGGCGTGAACGACTGCACCATCATCGGACCGCTGCTGATCGGCTTCTTGGTCTTCGGGTCGCAGATGCAGGAGTTCCAGACCTTGTTGAAGTTCTTGCCCTCGAGCACGTGCGCGGGGAGCACGGTCGTGCTGGCCCCCGCCCAGAGCTCGCGGTAGGGAGCGAACACGCTCTGGAAGACCATCTGGAATTCCGTCGGGCTGGTGACGTTGAACGCGCTGATCTGGTCGTACCCGGCCCGCGTCACGACGTCGTTCTTCTTGTTCATGATCGTGTCGTAGGTGAACTTGAAGTCGTTCGACGTGATCGGCACGCCGTCGGACCACTTGGCGTCGGGACGGATCTGGCAGTCGACGGTGAACGGCGCCTGGCTCGTGACCTCGCAGTCCTTGGAGAAGAGCCAGGGCTGGTACGAGAAGTCGGGCATGAGCTTGTAGCCGCGCGCCAGCGCGGGTCCGGCGATCATCGCGGTCCACTCCCCGTTGCCGGCGGTGGTGAGGTTGTTGAGGACCGGTGGGAAGTCGTCGACGCCGATGGTGATCGGCTTCGACTTCTGCGTGGCCGAGGGCGCAGCCGACGCGCTCACCACGGTGCACGCCGTGACCACCACTGCGCCCACCACGAGCGCGACCAGTGACCGGTACGTGACGCTACGAGTTGTCGCCGACATCGGTGGCCCCCAGCTCCGCCGCCGATCGTGGTCGCCGACGCGACGCGAATCGCGGATGCTCGCGCCGGCAATTCTGCACCCTTCGTCCTCAGAACGGCGCGCGCCCTCCCCCACTTGAGGGGGAAGTTCCGCCCGTCAATCCAGGCGGAGGGCGAGGAGCACGGTCGTGAACATGAAGATCACGCCGGTGATGACCGTCAAGCGGTCGAGGTTGCGCTCGACGACGGTGGAGCCGGCCATGGAGCCACCCAACTGCCCGCCGCCGAACATGTCGGACAAACCGCCGCCGCGACCCGAGTGCAACAGGATGAGGAAGATCAGCGTCAGCGAGGACACCACCTGGATGACGAGCAGGATGACGTTGAGCATTTCGTACCGATTCCCAGGGATGTGCGGGCGCTGGGACGGTGACCCAGGCCGGGCCAGCGTAGTCGGAACTTCAGGCCAGCAGGCTCAGCGGCGGTACTGGACGATTCGGGCGAACTCGTCGGGATCGAGCGACGCGCCTCCGACCAGGGCGCCGTCGATCTCGGGCATCGCCATCAGCGCCGCGGTGTTCCCCGTCTTCACGCTGCCGCCGTACTGGATGCGGATGGCGTCGGCGGTGTCGGCGTCGTAGCGGTCACGCAGCGCGCCGCGGATCACGCCGATCGTGTCGTTGGCGTCGTCCGGCGTCGCGTTGTGGCCGGTGCCGATGGCCCAGACCGGTTCGTAGGCGACGACGCAGACGGCGGCGTCGGCGGCCTTCACTCCCGCGAACGCGCCGTTGGTCTGCGCGGTCACCCGCTCCGCGGTCCTGCCCGCCTGGCGCTCCTCGAGCGTCTCCCCCATGCAGACGATGGGCGTCATGCCGTGCTTCTGGACCGCCTTGAGCTTCTTGTTGACCGACTCGTCGGTCTCGCCGAACAGCTGGCGACGCTCGGAGTGCCCGACGATCACGTACTGCACGTTGAGCTTGGCCAGCATCGGCGGGCTCACCTCGCCCGTGAACGCACCCCGGTCCTCGAAGTAGCAGTTCTGCGCGCCGAGGCCGATCTTGAGCTTGTCGGCCTCGATCAGCGTCTGCAGGGTGCGCAGGTCGGTGAACGGCGGGCAGACGACGACATCGACGGCCTCGTAGTCGTCCTCGTCGAGGCGGTATGACAGCTTCTGCACGACCTGGATGGCGACGAGGTGGTCGTGGTGCATCTTCCAGTTGCCCGTGATCACGGGCTTGCGCGTGGTGGGCATCAGTGCCTTCTCGTTGGTTCTCGGAGAGCTCGCAGCCCGGGGAGGTCGCCCTGCTCGATGAACTCGAGCGACGCACCACCGCCGGTGCTGACGTGGTCGACCTGGTCGGCGAGACCGAACTCGCGGATCGCAGCCGCGCTGTCACCGCCGCCGACGACGGTGAATGCCTTCGACGCCGCCACCGCTTCGGCCACCGTGCGCGTGCCGGCGGCGAACGGCGCGAGCTCGAACATGCCCATCGGGCCGTTCCAGAGCACGGTCTTGGCGTCGGTGACGATGTCGGCGTAGGTCCCGGCGGTCTCGGGGCCGACGTCGAGGCCCTTCCATCCGTCGGGGATCGAGACGCGGTTCACGGTGCGGGTCTCGGCGTCGGCCGAGACGTCGCGCGCGACCACGAAGTCGGTCGGGATCGCGACCCGGCCGGCCTCGAGCAGGCGGCTGCACTCGTCGACCAGCTCCGGTTGCACGAGCGAGTCGCCGACGCGGGTACCCAGGGCGAGCAGGAACGTGAACGCCATCGCGCCGCCGATGAGCACCTGGTCGCAGCGGTCGAGCAACGCCTCGATCACGCCGAGCTTGTCGCTCACCTTGGCGCCGCCGAGCACGGCCACGAACGGCCGGCCGACGTCGTCGGCGAGCAGCTTCGACAGCACGTCGACCTCGCGGTGGAGCAAGCGGCCACCGGCGTGGCGCAGGATCGGCGGCGGACCGACGATCGAGGCGTGCTCGCGGTGCGACGCGCCGAACGCCTCGTTCACGTAGACGTCGCCGAGCTCCGCCAGGTTGACCGCGAACGCAGGGTCGTTCTGCTCCTCACCCGGCTCGAAGCGCAGGTTCTCGATCATCACCACGTCGCCCGGGCTCGCCGACGCCACGAGGGGCTCGACGCGCGGACCGACGACGGCGGGCGCCAGCGGCACCTCACACCCCAGCAGCTCGCGCAGGCGCGCCGCCACCGGCGCCATCGAGAACTGCGGGGCGGCGACGCCCTTCGGCCGCCCGAGGTGGCCGGCCACGACCACCACCGCGCCCTGCTCGCGCAGCCAGTTGATGGTGGGGAGCGCGGTGGTGATGCGCAGGTCGTCCTCCACCACGCCGTCACGCAGCGGGACGTTGAGGTCGACGCGCACCAGCGCTCGCTGCCCCTTCCGCAGGGGCAGGTCGTCCAGCCGGGGTAGCTCCACCTATTCCCCGACGAACGCGACGAGGTCGATGAGGCGGTTCGAGTAGCCCCACTCGTTGTCGTACCAGCCGAGCACCTTGATCAGCGTGCCGTCGGTCATCGTGTCCACCGCGGAGAAGATGCACGACGACGGGTTGCCGACGATGTCGGCCGACACCAGCGGCTGGTCGGAGTACTCGAGCACGCCGCGGTACGACTTGTCGTTGCTCGCCGAGTCGAACGCGGCGTTGACCTCGTCGACGGTGACCTCGCGGGCCAGGACCGCCGACAGGTCGGTGATCGAACCGGTGGGCACCGGGACGCGCAGCGACGTGCCGCTGAGCTTGCCGGCCAGCTCGGGCAGCACGAGGCCGATGGCCTTCGCCGCACCGGTGCTGCTCGGGATGATCGAGAGGTTGGCCGCCCGCATGCGACGCAGGTCGGGCTTGCCGCTGCGCGTCGCCTTGGCCAGGTCCTGCAGCGACTGGTCGCTCGTGTATGCGTGGACCGTCGTCATCAGGCCCTGCTCGAGGCCGAACGCGTCGTTGAGCACCTTCGCCATCGGGGCCAGGCAGTTGGTGGTGCACGAGGCGTTGGAGATCACGGTGTGCGCCGACGCGTCGTACACCTCGTCGTTGACGCCCATGCAGATGGTGGCGTCGGCGTCGCCGCTCGGTGCGGAGATCACGACGCGGCTCACGCCGCCTCCGAGGTGGCCGGCGGCCTTCTCGCGGGCGGTGAACAGGCCGGTGGACTCGATCACGACGTCGACGCCGTGGTCGGTCCACGGGATCTCCGCCGGGTCCATCACCTCGAGCTTGTGGATCTCACGACCGTCGATCGAGAAACCGTGGTCGGTGGCCTGGACGTCGTTGGCGAGCGTCCCCCCCACCGAGTCGTGCTTGAGCAGGAAGGCAACGGTGTGGCTGTCGCCCATCGGGTCGTTCACCGCCGCCAGCTCGACGCCCGCGTCGGCGCCTCGCGCCAGCAGCGCCCGGGTGAACGAGCGCCCGATGCGCCCGAAGCCGTTGATCCCCACACGAATCGTCATTGGAACCCTCCACAGGTCCTCGGCGAGATCGGATGACTACAGCAGAGCACAGAGGGCCAGTGCCAACTGTTCCGGATCGTGGGCGAGCCCGCTGGGTCGGGCAACGGGCGCACCGATGGTCTCGACGCCGAGCGCCTCGAGCCGGACCCGGTCCATCGCGAGGCCACCGCCGGTGTCGTACAGGAACGTGTCGACACGCGCCCCGTGGGCCAGCACTGCGTCCAGGTGATCGGCGACACCCATCCCCGCGGTCTCCGGGACCTGCGGCCGGAGGTTGGCGACCTGCACCACCCGGGCCGGTGAGGTGGCGATCGCGTCGCGCAGCCCGGCGACGCAGAGCACCGGGAGCACGCTCGTGTAGAGCGAACCGGGCGCGTAGACGACCTGGTCGGCAGTCGCGATGGCGTCGACCGCGTCGGGTGTGGCGGCGACGTCGACGGGCACGAGCTCGAGTCGGCGGATCCCCTCGCTGTTGGCCACCGCGACCTGGCCCTCCACCACCTCGCTGGTGAGCTCCGCCTTGAGGACGACGGGTTCGAGCGTGGCGGGCAGCACGCGCCCGACGGCACCGAGGAGGCGACCGGCCTCGTCGAGCGCATCGGGGAAGCTGCCGAGGGTCTCGGCCAGGCCCACGAGCACGAGGTTGCCGAGCGCGTGCCCTTCGAGGTCGCCCTCGCGGAAGCGGTGCTCGAACGCGCTCGACCACACGCTGCCTTCGCTCGCGAGCGCCACCAGGCACCGGCGGATGTCGCCCGGTGGCGCAACGCCGAGATCGCGGCGGAGCCGGCCTGACGAGCCGCCGTCGTCGGCGACCGACACCACCGCGGTGATCGAGCCCGCGTAGCGGCGGATGGCCCGCAGCGCGGTGGCAAGGCCGTGGCCGCCGCCCAGCGCGACCACCGCGGGACCGCCGGCGCCACCGGCGCCACCGGCGCCACCGGCGCGACGGTCAACCACGGTCGACGTCGCGGTGGTGCACCCGAGCGGTCACACCATGGGCCTCGAGCAGTCGGGCGAGCTCCGAGGCCATCACCACGCTGCGGTGGCGTCCGCCCGTGCAGCCGACGCCGATCGACAGGTACGACTTGCCCTCGCGCACGTACGCGGGGAGCAGCAACGTGAAGAGGCGATCGAGCTCGGTGAGGAACGGCGCGGTCTCGGGCTGCGCCAGCACGTAGTCGCGCACGCGCGGGTCGGTGCCCGGGAGCGGGCGCAGCTCGTCGACCCAGTGCGGGTTGGGGAGGAAGCGGCAATCGAAGACGAGGTCGACGTCGATGGGCAACCCGTGCTTGTAGCCGAACGACACGATGCTGGTCTGGAGCCCGCCGGAGCGCTGGTCGTCGCCGAAGAGATCGGAGAGGCGGTCGCGCAGCTCGTGCACGTTGAGGTCGGTGGTGTCGACGACGATGTCGGCGTTGCCCTTGAGATCTTCGAGCAGCGCCCGTTCGGAGGCGATGCCCTCCGACACTCGCTCGTCGGCGGCGAGGGGATGCTTGCGCCGGCTCTCCTCGTAGCGACGGACGAGCACGTCGTCGGCCGCGTCGAGGAACAGCACGCGGGTGCTCGCACCCATGTCGCGCAGCTCGTCGAGCGCGTCGACCAGCGCGTCGACGAACTCGCCGGAGCGGACGTCGATCACGAGCCCGAAGCGCTGCGGTTCGCCGCTGCCCCGACCGAGCTCGGCCACCTTCATCACCAGCGCGGGCGGGAGGTTGTCGATCACGAAGAACCCGAGGTCCTCGAGCACGTCGGCTGCGGCCGACCGGCCCGCGCCCGACATGCCGGTGATGATGGCGACGTCGAGCGTGGTCACGTGCGCACCGATTCGCCGTGGAGCTTCGCGTAGAGCGCGTGCGCGACCGTGTCGGGCAGCCAGGAGATCGCCACGAGCTCGTCTTCGGTCAGCGCGCGCAGGCGCTTGACCGATCCGTGCTCCTTGAGCAGGCGCTTCTTGCGGGTGGGTCCGAGCCCGGGGACGTCGTCGAGCACCGACTTCGTCATCGTCTTGCCCCGCAGCTGGCGGTGATAGGTGATGGCGAAGCGATGGGCTTCGTCCCGGATCTGCTGCAGCAGGTAGAGGGCTTCGGAGTCGCGCGGGATGCGCACCGGATCGGGCTGACCCGGCACGTACACCTCCTCGAAGCGCTTGGCGAGGCTCGCCACCGCGATGTCCTCCAGGCCGAGCTCTTCCATGACGCGCACCGCGACGCCGAGCTGGCCCTTGCCGCCGTCGATGAGCACGAGGTTTGGCGGGTAGGCGAAGCGCTTGCCGCTGCGCGCCCCTTCGTCGCGGTCCTGCAGGTCGCGGCGGAAGCGGCGCGTGAGCACCTCCTCCATCGACGCGAAGTCGTCCTGGCCCGGCGTGTGACGCATCTTGAAGCGGCGGTAGTCGGAGCGCTTCGGCAGGCCGTCTTCCATCACCACCATCGACGCCACGATCTCGGTGCCCTGGAGGTTCGAGATGTCGTAGCACTCGATGCGCAGCGGCGCCTCGGCGAGGCCGAGCGCGTCCTGCAACGCCACCAGCGCGCGGGCGCGGGCGTTGTGGTCGGACGCGCGCTTGAGCTTGTGGCGCGCCATCGCCTCGTGCGCGTTCTGCGTGACGGTGTCCATCAGCTGGCGCTTGGCGCCGCGTTGCGGGACCCGGACGCGCACCTTGCTCCCCCGCTGCAGGCCGAGGAACTCCTGGTAGAGGTCGGGGTCGTCGGGCGCGTCGGGCACCAGGATCTCGCGCGGGATGTCGCTGCCCTCCAGGTCGCCGTAGAGCTGCTCGAGGAGGCGGCCCACCAGCTCGGGACGGCCGACGTCCTCGACCTTGTCGACCACGAGGCCCTTGCGACCGACGACCCGGCCCTTGCGCACCATGAACACCTGCACCGACGCCTCGAGCGGGTCGTCGACCATTCCGATGAGGTCGTAGTCCTCTTCCTTGGCGTCGACCATCTGCTGGCGTTCGATGGCCTTGCGCACGGAGATGATCTGGTCGCGCAGTCGCGCCGCCCGCTCGAACTCGAGTGCGTCGCTGGCCTCGTGCATGCGCTTGTCGAGGCGGTCGAGGATGGGCGAGGTGTCGCCGTCGAGGAAGTCGATGAGCTCGGCGACGAGCTGCATGTACTCGTCGGTCGTCACCGCGCCGACGCACGGCGCCACGCACTTCTCGATGTGCGCGTACAAGCACGGACGGCCGAGGCGGACATGACGGTCGAACTTGCCCTTGGTGCAGGTGCGGATCGGGAAGGTGCGCAGGAGGAGGTCGAGCGTCTCCCGGATCGCATAGGCGTGCGCGTACGGGCCGAAGTAACGGACGCCCTTGCGCTTCTTCCCCCGCATCACCATCGCCCGCGGCCACTCTTCGTCGAGGGTGATGGCGAGGTACGGGAACGACTTGTCGTCCTTCAGCCGGATGTTGAAGCGGGGCCGGTGCTTCTTGATGAGGTTGTACTCGAGGAAGAGGGCCTCGACCTCGTTGCGGACGGCGATCCACTCCACCGTGTCGGCGGTGTTGACCATCTGCACCGTGCGCTCCGCCAGGCCGGTCGAGAAGTACGACATGACCCGGCTGCGCAGGCTCTTCGCCTTGCCCACGTAGAGGACGCGGCCGTGCACGTCCTTGAATTGGTACGAGCCGGGGGTGTCGGGGATGGTCGAGGGCACCGGGCGTTGCACCCCTCCATTCTCGCGCCCGGCCTGACTCCCGCCGGGGTGGGTTCGACGCAGAGGAATGCTCCCGGCCGTGTCGGGCGTTATGCTCGACGTGCCGGCCTGGTAACACCGGCAACAAATCGGTTCCGTGGCCGACAACCCCGCGGTGGGCGACCAGGCTGTCCCCGCCGGCCACGAGCGGAACCCCACACCCCTCGGGGGCACAGAACATGCTGAGATTGCAGGCTCCGCTGCCGGACCGCTACACCCTGGCCACGCCCGACGAGCTCGACGCGTGGATCGCCGACGCCAAGGCGACCCTCGGTGAACGGCTGCTCATCCTCGGGCACCACTACCAGCGCGACGAGGTCATCAAGTGGGCCGATGCCCGCGGCGACTCGTTCAAGCTCGCCCGCTTCGCCGCGGACAACGAACTGGCGACCGACATCGTCTTCTGCGGTGTGCACTTCATGGCCGAGTCGGCCGACGTGCTGACCGGCGACCACCAGCGCGTGATCCTCCCCGACCTCAACGCCGGGTGCTCCATGGCCGACATGGCCAACCTCGACGAGGTCGAGGAGTGCTGGGACGGCCTCGCCGACGTCACCGACGTCTCCCAGGTCGTCCCGATCACCTACATGAACTCGTCGGCCGCGCTGAAGGCCTTCGTCGGCGAGCACGGCGGCGCGGTGTGCACCTCCTCCAACGCGCGTGCCGTCCTCGACTGGGCGCTGGGCAAGGGGGCGAAGGTCCTGTTCTTCCCCGACCAGCACCTCGGGCGCAACACTGGCTTCGACATGGGCTACGACGAGCGCGACATGCGGGTGTGGAACCCGCGCTTCGAGCTCGGCGGGCTC
>DASUAS010000250.1:0-5944 GCA_035763625.1 Acidimicrobiia bacterium | reverse complement strand
GATGCGTCCACCGGGACCGCTGCCCTGGATGTTCGCCACGTCGAGGCCCCGCTCGGCGACCAAGCGCCGCACGATGGGCGACGTGAGGCCGTCAGCGCCGCCGTCGTCGGCGGCCGGCGCGGCCGCGGGAGCCGCGGGAGCTGCCGGCTCCGCCGGCGCCTCGAACGAGATCGGCGGCGGTGCCGGCGTGGGCTCGGGCGCAGGCTCGGGCGCAGGCTCGGGCGGAGGAGGAGGTGGCGCCGCCGCGGGCGGCTCCGGTGCCAGCGGCTCAGGCGCTGGAGGCGACGGCTCGGCGGCTGGCGCAGGGGCCACCTCGGGGCTGGCGGCCTCGGGGCTGGCGGCGGCATCGCCCACCACCGCGAGCCGGGTTCCGACCTCGACCGTCTCGCCCTCGGGGACGAGGATCTCGGTGACCACACCACCGGACGGTGCCGGGACCTCGGAGTCGACCTTGTCGGTCGACACCTCGAACAACGGCTCGTCGGCCTCGACGCGATCGCCGACCTGCTTCAGCCAGCGGGTGATGGTCCCTTCCGTGACCGTCTCCCCCAACTGCGGCATCGTCACGTCCACTGCGTACTCCTCGGAGGTTGTGGGGTTCTGGAGCTTGTGGGTTCGCGGCGCGACCGGTCGCGACTAGTGGAGCGAACGACCGGTCAGCGCGAGCGCCGCCTCGCCGAACACCTCGCTCAACGTCGGGTGCGGGTGGATGAGGTTTGCGACGTCGGCGGCGTTGGCCTCCCAGTTGACGCTGAGGTAGCCCTCGCCGAGCAGCTCGGTCGCCCATGGGCCCGCGAGGTGCACGCCGAGCAGCTGGCCGTCGGCGTCGGCGACCAGCTTCACCAGGCCGTCGGTGTCCCCGAGGATCATTGCCCGCGCGTCGCCGACGAAGCGATGGGTCGTGACCACCACGTCGTGGCCCTGCGCACGCGCCTCCTCCTCGGTGAGCCCGCACCACGCGACCTCGGGGTGGGAGTACACGACCCACGGGACCTTCCCGTAGTCGACCGGCGTGACCGGCTCGCCGAGGATCGTCTTGATGATCACGATCGCCTCGGCGAAGCCGACGTGCGCGAGCGCGGGCGTGTCGACCACGTCGCCGGCCGCGTAGACGCCGTCGACGGTGGTGCGCATCTGGCCGTCGACCACCACGAACCCGCGGTCGTCGACCTCGACGCCGGAGCCCTCGAGCCCGAAGCCGCCGCTCAGCGGCGCCCGCCCCACCGAGACGATGATCTTGTCCACCACGGCCGAGCTCGGACCGGCGTCGGTCTCCCACGTGACGGTGAGCTCGGTGGAACCTTCGATGCCGGTGACGCGCGCCGAGGTCTGGACGTTGATGCCGCGCTTCTTGAACGAACGGGCGACGACGTTGCCGGCGTCCTTGTCGGTGGGTGCCAGGATGCGCGGCAGCGCCTCGATGACGGTCACCTCGCTGCCCATGTCGGCGAGCATCGACGCGAACTCGGCGCCGATGACGCCACCGCCGATGATGGCGACGCGCGCCGGCAGCTCCTCGAGGTCGAGGACGTGGTCGGACGACAGCACGCGCGTCGCGTCGAAGTCGAGGCGCGGGAGCGAGCGCGGGTAGGACCCGGTGGCGAGCACCAGGTTGTTCCCCTGCACCTCGTTGCCGTCGTCGAGCCGCACCCGGTGGGCGGCCGCGTCGACCACCTCACCGCGCGAGGCGAACACCGTGACCTTGCGCCCCTTGAGCAGCGTCTCGAGGCCCTTGGTCAGCCGGTCGATGACCTCCCGCTTGCGCGCCTGCGAGCGCGCGAGGTCGAGCGACGGCACGCCGGCGTCGACGCCGAAGTCGGGCGCGCGCTGGATGGTGCGCAGCACCTCGGCGGTCTGGAGGAGCTCCTTGGCCGGGATGCAACCCCGGTGCAGGCACGTCCCGCCGACCCGACCCTCCTCGATGAGGGCGATGTCGAGACCGGCCGCCGCGCCGTAGAGCGCGGTCGCGTAGCCGGCCGGACCACCACCGAGGATCACGACGTCGAATTGCTCGGCCAGGACGGCCACCTCCTCGAGCTCACCGGCGCGGCGCCACTGCATCGCCCGGTCGTCACATGCGGAACCCCGCCATTCTTCCAGGCGGAACCCCGACTCCTGTCATTCCGTTCCCGCACACTCACTCGACCGCCGCTGCGCCGGCCTTGACCCACACCGCCGCCGCTCGCCGCCCCTCGCACCCCCTTGCACCCTTTTCGCCGGCCGTCAGCGGGCGAGGAGGATCTGCACCGCGCCGGCGGTGAGGATCGCCACCCCGGTCAGGGCGGCGAGGATGAGGAGCGTCCGGGTTTTCATGAGCGGCCAATCCTCGCGCCGCACCTCTCCGGGGTGGTACCCGGGAGGTGGCTCAGTTCGAGATCGCCGGGTGCCCGCCTGCCCGTAGGCTGACGGACATGTCCAAAGCGAAGAAGCCCGGGGATGCCTTCACGCCAAGCGGTAGCCCGAGCGGGCCGCCCGGCAAGAAGCAGAAGGGCAAGGCCCGCAAGAGCAGCGGCCGACGCGGGAAGTCCTGACGGCGAAGAAGGCCAAGCTCCCCACCGACCCCACCAGACTCTGACCAAGGCCGCTGGCGGCAAGAAGACGACCGCGGCGATGGCCGCAGGCGTGGCCCGCGCTCCCTGGTCGCTCAACCAGCTCGCGGAGCTGCTGGACTGATGGTCGACGTCGTCAACGCGCTTGCGTTCGCGATCTTCCTCGCGGTCGGCGCCGTCGCCACGGGGGTCATGTTCTGGATCGTGATGGAGATGGCGCAGCGTGGTCGCCCCCTGAGAGGTGTGACCTACGCCGCGACGTTCGCCGTCTTCTGGCCGATCGGCCTTCCGCCCTGGCTCGCGTCCCGCAGCCGCTACCCCCGGACTGCGAACTGAGCCACTACCGGTACCCGGGGCCCCGGGGCGACGCCGATAGGCTGACGCGCCGGCGTCGCCGGGCCCCGGCGGCGTGCCTCCCCTCCCGCCGCCCGTACCGGGACGACCCGCGAGAGAGCATGCCCCAGCGCGCACAACGACTCATCGAGACCGCCCGCAAGCTGCCGCTTCCCGAGGGGACCTACGCCGTCGGCCTGGGGCTCATCGTCTCGGGCATCACCGCCTACGGGTTCCAGATCCTGGCGTTCAAGGGCCTGACGAAGTCGGAGTACGCGGCCCTCAACGGCCTCTGGATCCTCGTCTTCGTCGTCGCGCCCGGGTTCTTCCTCCCGCTGGAACAGGAGGTCGGTCGCGCGGTGGCCGACCGCCGGGCGCGCTCGATCGGCGGCGGTCCGGTGGTGCGCAAGGCCGCCCGGGCCGGCGCGATCCTCGCGGTCTCGTTGATGGCGCTCTCGGTCGTGGGCTTCCAGGTGTTCGGGTTCACCGATCGGCTGTTCCACGGCCAGGAGGTGCTGCTCGTCTGCTTCGTGATCGCGCTCGGCACCTACGCGGTGCAGCACATCACGCGCGGCACGCTCTCGGGCAACGGACGCTTCGGGCCCTACGGCATGATCCTCGGGGCCGAAGGCATCTTCCGCATCGTGCCGGTGATCGCGATCTACCTCGCCGGCGTGGACGACCTCGTCTGGTACGGGCTCGCGCTGGCGATCCCACCGCTGCTCGCCACCCTGGTGTCGCTGTGGGGCCAGCACGGACTGGTCGAGCCCGGCCCCGACGCCGAGTGGTCGGAGCTCTCCACCAACCTCACCCTGCTGTTCCTCGGATCGCTGGCGGCGCAGGCGTTGAGCTACGCGGCTGCGCTCGGGGTCCTCGTGCTCGCCGACGGGAAGGTCGAGCGCGACGCCGCCGCCGACTTCATCGTCGGGTTCTTCATCGCCCGCATCCCCATCCTGCTCTTCCAGGCGATCCAGGCCGCGCTGCTGCCGAAGCTCGCCGCGCTCGCGGGCGCGGGCAAGCACGGCGACTTCCGGTCGGGGCTCAAGAAGCTCGTGCTGATCGTGCTGGGGGTCGGCGCGCTGGGAATCGTCGCCGGTGCCACCATCGGCCCGACGGTCGGCGAGATCCTCTTCGGCGACAAGTTCAACCTCGGGAGTCGCGACCTCACGCTGCTGTTCCTCGGCAGCGCGGCGTTCATCCTCGCCCTCACGCTGGCCCAGGCGCTGATCGCGCTCCTCGGCCACGCCCAGGCGCTGATCGCGTGGGCGATCGGCCTGGTGCTGTGCGTGGGCGTCATGGCGCTCGGCAGCTCGGCGACCATCGACGACCTCTTCCTCCGCTCGGAGCTGGGCTACCTCGCCGGGTGCCTCGGCGCGGCGGTGACGATGGGCATCTTCCTCGTCACCCGCCTCCGCGACCAGGGTCCGCAGAGCCTCAGCCTGCTGGTGGAGGCCATCGAGCACGAGCCGCTCGAGATCTGATCCTGCTCCCCGACCGATGATGCGCCTGGCGCTCGACGGCACGCCGCTGCTCGGGCCCCGCTCCGGTGTCGGTGAGGTGGTCGCCGGCATCGCACCCGAGCTGGCCCGCCGACCCGACGTCGAGCTGATCGCGTACGCGCTGACCCTGCGCGGTCGCGACGACCTCGCGGCGCGCATCCCGCCCGGGACGCGCGCCGCGACCCGCGCCTACCCCGCGCGCCTCGTACGCCAGGCGTGGCGGCACAGCGAGCACCCTTCGATCGAGCGGTGGACGGGCCCGGTCGACGTCGTGCACGCCACCAACTACGTCGGCCCGCCCACGAAGGCGCGGGAGGTGGTGTCGGTCTACGACCTCGGGTTCGTGCGCTTCCCCGAGTACGTGGCCGCCGACGCGCTCGACTACCCAGACCTCCTGCGCCGGGCGATCCGACGGGGTGCGTGGATCCACACGACCAGCGACTTCGTGCGCGACGAAGTCGTCGCCACGTTCCCGGTGCCGGCCGAACGCGTCGTGCGCGTGTACCCCGGCGTCCCGCCGGTCCACGGCGGCGACGCGGCGACCGGACGCCACCTCGCGGGCGCCGCGTCGTACGTCCTCGCGGTCGGGACGATCGAGCCGCGCAAGAACTTCCCCGGTCTGGTGCGCGCGTTCGACGCGCTCGCGGCGCGCGATCCCGACATCCTGCTCGTGGTCGCCGGCGCTCGCGGTTGGGGGAGTGACGGGTTCGACGCCGCGCTCGCCGCGGCGCGCCACCGCGACCGCGTGCGCACTCCGGGATACGTGTCGGCCGAGGCCCGCGCCCACCTGCTGGCCGGCGCGTCGGTCCTCGCCTACCCGTCGCACTACGAAGGCTTCGGCTTCCCCCCGCTCGAGGCCATGTACGCGGGAACACCGGTGGTGGCGACCCGCGCGGGCGCGGTGCCCGAGGTCGTCGGAGACGCCGCGCTGCTGGTCGATGCGGACGACGACGACGCCCTCGCCGACGCGTTGCACACCGTGCTCAGCGACGACGCGGCGCGGTCCGCGCTCGTCGAGCGAGGGCACGCCCGGCACGGGACGTTCACGTGGACGCAGACGGTCGACGAGCTCCTCGTGCTGTACCGATCGGTGCGCGCGTGAAGGCCGTCGTCACCGGCGCACGCGGCTTCGTCGGACGGCATCTCGCGCGCCACCTCGCGGCGCGCGGCGTCGACGTGGTCTCGCTCGACGTCGACGACGCGCAGGCGGTCGACATCACCGACCGGGACGCGGTCGCGGGTCGCATCGCCGACGTGTCCCCCGATGTCGTGTACCACCTCGCGGCACGCAGCCACGTCGGCGACTCGTGGACCGACGGTGACCTGCTCACCGCGGTGAACGTCGACGGAACCCGGGCAGTCGTCGATGCCTGCGTGCGAGCCGAGGTCCCGCGCGTGCTCGTCGTGGGGAGCGCCGAGCAGTACGGCGCGGTCACGCCCGACGAATTGCCGATCACCGAGGCGACTGCCTGCCGTCCGTTGACCCCGTACGGTCGGAGCAAGGTCGACGCCGAGGTGGTCGCGCTCGACGCCCACCGCACGCACGGCCTCGAGGTCGTGTGC
>DASUAS010000249.1:0-10622 GCA_035763625.1 Acidimicrobiia bacterium | reverse complement strand
GACCGACGCGGTCAGGCCGGTGTCGGCCTTCACCCGCGTGCGGATCGCCGCCGCGATCTCGGGGCCGGTGCCGTGGAGCCGGCGGGCGCCCTCGACGTCGAGGAACGCCTCGTCGAGGGCGATCGGTTCGACCAGCGGCGTGTAGGAGCGGAGGACCGCCATGACCTCGGTGCTGAGGTCGCGGTAGCGCTCGAAGCGGGGCGCCAGGAACACGCCGTCGGGGCAGGCGCGACGGGCCCGCACCATCGGCGTGGCCGAGTACACCCCGAACGCCCGCGCCTCGTAGCTGGCCGCGGCCACGACGCCCCGCGGCCCGAGGCCACCGACGATGACCGGACGGCCGGCGAGCGACGGGTCGTCGTGCTGCTCGACCGACGCGTAGAACGCGTCGAGGTCGACGTGCAGGATGCTGGCTTCCGCCCGCGTCACGGCCGGGGCGGAGAGAGCGCGGTGTGACCGAACCCGTCCGGCGATCCGGGCGAGTGCGGGCTTCGCCCGTGCTCGCCCGCAGGGACGGAGCGAGCTGGGCGAGCGGGGCGGCGAAGAGGGGGAGAAGTCAGCTGCGCACCACCCGTAGGTCGTCGCGAGACGCGCCGAAGACGTCGTACGCGTACTCGCGCGCGTCGTCGGGCCCCCAGCGTTGCTCGATCCAGTCGGCCAGCGGTTCGCGCACCCATGGCGCGCACAGCGCGAGGAACTCGCTACACGCGTCCGCCGCCGCGAACGTCGCTTCCACCACGATGCCGTCGGGATCGTCGACCACGAGATCGCCTTGGAACGCGAGGGCGCGGTGCACCTCGCAGCGCATCACCCACCCGAGCTGGACCGCGGTGGCCCGCACCTCGTAGAGCGGTCCTTCCCACTCGGTGACGTGCAGGCCGGTCTCCTCCCACACCTCGCGGGTGAGCCCGGCGCGCAGCGACGCGTCGGTGGGGTCGATGACGCCACCGGGCGTGCTCCAGTCGGTGGCGCCGCCGCGCCGTTGGTTGCGGACGAGCAGCAGACCCTGGGGAGACTCGACGAGCGCACCCGCGACGGTGAACTCGGAGAGCGCCATGTGCCTCAGTGTCGCGCGCGGGACGCCTTCCGACGGCCGATCGAGGCCACGCGGTCGCGCACCGCCCACCACGTGACCAGCAGGAACGCCTCCACCACGATGCGGCTCGACATCTTCGAGCGACCGAGGCTGCGGTCGCGGAAGGTGATCGGGACCTCGACGATCCGGCCCCCGTTGCGCTCGGTGAGGTAGGTCATCTCCACCTGGAAGCCGTACCCGTCGGCCCGCACGCGGTCGAGGTCGATGCGCGAGAGGTTGTCGCGGTGGTAGGCGCGGAAGCCGGCGGTGGCGTCCTGCACCGAGAGCCCGAGCATGGTCCGGGCGTAGAGCCCACCCCCGCGCGAGATGGCACGCCGAAGGCGCGTCCAGTCGGGAATCGATCCGCCGGGCACGTACCGCGAGCCGATGGCGAGGTCGGCGCCGCCGTCGATCGCGGCGACCAGGTCCGGGAGCACCGCGGGGTCGTGCGACAGGTCGGCGTCCATCTCGACCATCACGTCGTAGCCGCGCGCGAGCCCGACGCGGAACCCGGCGCGGTACGCAGACCCGAGGCCCGACTTCTGCGCGCGGCGCAGCACGTCGACGCCACCGACGACTTCGCCGAGCTTCTCGGCCTGGTCGGCGGTGCCGTCAGGGCTGCCGTCGTCGATGACGAGGATGTCGGCGTCCGGCAGCGCAGCACGCGCGCGCTCGAGGACGTCCTGGATGTTCTCGATTTCGTTGTAGGTCGGCAGCATCACGAGGACGCGCATCGCCGGGGAGCCTACCGGCCAGGTCGTGGCGAACTCCTGCATGGCAATACCATCGACCGATGGCCGAGGCTCCTGAACCGGCTCCTGGACCCGTCCCCGAACGCGCGCCAGGTCGCGCGCCCGGCGACGCATCGGACGACGCATCGGACGACGACAGCACGCCGCCGATGCTGCCGTCGCGCTGGGCGTTCCTCCTGGCCTTCGGCGGCGTCGTGGTCGCGGGCATCCTCGGCGGCATCATCGGCTTCGGCATCGCCGACGTGAGCTCGCAGAGCGATCTCTCGCACCTCGTGGGCGCGTTCGTCGGCGCGGCGATCGGCGCGGGCGGCGTCGGCATCGTCGCGGTCCTGGTGCTGCGCGCCATGGCCGAGTGGCGCCGCCAGAACCCCCCGACCTGATCCCCGCGTCCGAACCCACCAGCACCATGCGTCGAAGTTGCGGCGCCATGCCGCGACTCTGACGCAGGAACACCCTGGGGCGGAGCCGGTCAGGGACGGAAGGTGAGCTTGCGGAAGGGCTCGGCGAACTTCACGTTGGCCGCGGCGCCCGCCTCCTCGGCGCGCTCGCGGAGGAAGTCGCGGAACCACTCCCCCGCCTCGTCGGGGAGCTGGCTCGCGTGGCAGAACAGCGCGTCGATCTTGCGCTCGAGCGTGTCGGAGATGTCGATCCAGCAGTTGGGCTCGAGCGTGCCCGACAGGTAGACGGCGCGGACGTGATGGACCGCGAGTCCCTCGTCGACGTGCTCCGGGAAGTAGTGGGGGTTCCCCGCCGCGGGCGCGACCGCGTCGAGCGTCGCCCAACCGGTGACGCGGTGGTCGCGATGGTTGTAGTAGCCATCGCCGAAGAAGACCGCGGTCGGGTCGGGGCAGAGGACGACCTCGGGTCGCACCTCACGGATGACGCGCACGATCGACCCGCGCAGCTCGTCGTCGTCGACGAGCTCGCCGTCGGGATGGTGGAGGTGGCGGGTGCCGGCGAAGCCGAGCCGCGCCGCGGCCGCCGCCGTCTCCTCGATCCGCTGGGCGGCGAGCGCGTCGGGATCGGCGGCGGGATCCTGCGTGCCCTTGTCGCCCTTGGTCGTGATCAACACCCACACCTCGGCGCCGGCTTCCGCCCAGCGGGCGAGGGTGCCGCCAGCCGAGATCTCGGGATCGTCCGGATGCGCGTAGACGGCCAACGCGCTCGCGGGCATCTCGTCGGGCGCGGCCACGATCCGAGAGTAGCGGTCAGATCCGACCGCGCGATCCGGACGCGATGCCGCGCAGCACTGCGATCGCGTGGTCGACGCCGGCGTCGTCGACGTCGTGGTGGGTGACGAAGCGCACGGTGTCGGGATCGACGGTGCCCGCGAGCACGCCGTCGGCCGCGAGCACCTCCAGCAGGTCGGATGGGAACGCGTCGGCCCGCGCACAGACGATGTTGGTGCGCACCGCGTCGGGATCGAGGCTCCCCGGGAAGGCATCGGCGACGGCCTCGGCGAGTCGCCGGGCGCGCGCGTGGTCGTCGGCGAGGCGTTCGACCATGGTCTCCAAGGCCACGATGCCAGCGGCGGCGATGACGCCCGCCTGGCGCATCTGGCCGCCGAGACGCGCCCGGTGGGTGCGCGCCGCGTCGATGTGGTCGCGTACGCCGCACAGGATCGATCCGACCGGCGCGCCGAGCCCCTTGGAGAGGCAGAACATCGCGGTGTCGCACCCGTCGACCAGCGCAGCCGGCGACACCTCGAGCGCGATGGCGGCGTTCCAGATGCGCGCCCCGTCGCAGTGCACCGCGAGGCCGCCGGCGCGGGCGGCGGTCACGACCCCACCGACTTCGGCTGCACTGGCGGGCCGTCCACACGCGGGCATGTTGGTGTTCTCGAGGAACAGCGCGCTGATGTCGGGGAGGTGGTGCGCCGCGCCGGCGAGCGCGTGCTCGACGTCACCGCGGTGCACCCGTCCGTCGGCATCGGGCAGCGGGCGGAGCTGCACGCCCGCGTTCACCGCCGACGCCGCACGTTCGTGGCGGTACACGTGCGCGCGCGCCCCGCAGAGCACCTCGGTGCCCGGGACGCCGTGCGTGCGCAGCGCGACCTGGTTGGCCATGGTGCCCGACGGCACGTAGAGGGCGGCGTCCATCCCGAGCAACGAGGCGGCGAGCGATTCGAGGCGGCGGACGGTCGGGTCCTCGCGGTAGGCGTCGTCGCCGACCTCGGCCTCGGCCATCGCCCGGCGCATCTCGGGCGTCGGCGTGGTGACAGTGTCGGAGCGGAGGTCGACCCTCATCGGTGGCGCTTCACCGACGGCTGCGCACGGGACGCACGAGCCCCTCCTGCGCAACGCTCACCGCGAGCGTGCCGTCGGCGCAGAACACCTGCCCGGTCGCGAAGCCGCGCCCGGCCCCGGCCGACGGGCTGTGCGTGTGGTACAGCAGCCAGTCGTCGGCGCGGAACGGTCGGTGGAACCACATGACGTGGTCGAGGCTCGCGACCATGTAACCGGGGTGGTCGTCGGTCATCGGGTGCGGGAGGAGTGCGGTGCCGAGCAACGTGAGATCGGACGCGTAGGCGACGATGCACGTGTGCAGCAGCGGGTCGTCGGGCAGCGGGCCGCGGGTGCGGAACCACGTGTCCTGGTCGGGGTCGCGCACCGCGTCGCCGCGGATGCCGCCGGGCGGTGTGAACTCGCCGATGTGGCGCACGTCGAAGGCGTCGATGACGTGCGGTGACCCTTGCCGGTCGATCGGTTCGAGCTCGTCGGCTTCTCCCGGCCGCCAGATCGACGCCAGCGTGTCGGCCGCGGGCACGTCGGGACCCTCGTCGTGGTGGTCGGGGCCGACCTCGTCGACCTGGAACGACGCGGCCAGGTTGAAGATGGCGCTGCCGTGCTGGATCGCCACGACGCGACGGGTGGTGAAGCTGCGGCCGTCGCGGATGCGGTCGACCTCGTAGACGACCGGCACCTTGGGATCGCCGAGCTTGAGGAAGTAGGCGTGCATCGAGTGGACGCGTCGTTCGCACTCGACGGTGCGACCCGCCGCCACCAGGGCCTGCGCGAGGACCTCACCGCCGTAGAGGCGGACGCGGTCCCGGTCGAGGCTGATCCCGCGGAACAGGTTGACCTCGAGCGGCTCGAGGTCGAGCAGTCCGACCAGGTCGTCGAGCGCGCTCATCCGAAGAACACCCCCGCGACGTCGAGCAGCGCGGCGTCGACCGTCTTCAGGTCGCGCACCGCGTCGCCGATCGGCACCCGCTCGATGCGCTCGCCCCGCAGCGCGACCATCGTGGCGAAGTCGCCGTCGTGCACCGCGTCGATGGCGGCGATGCCGAAGCGGGTGGCGAGGATGCGGTCGTACGCGGTGGGCGTGCCCCCGCGCAGCACGTGCCCGAGGATGGTGACCCGGGTCTCGAAGCCGGTGCGGCGCTCGATCTCCTCCTGCACGACGTTGCTGATCCCACCCAGGCGCACGTGCCCGAAGGCGTCCTCCTCGCCGCTCTGCACGGTGAGCGTGCCCTCCTTCGGGAGCGCGCCCTCGGCCACCACGACGATCGAGAAGTTGGCGCCGTGGCGGTGGCGGTGCTCGATGCGGGCGCACACCTCGGCGATGTCGAACGGCACCTCGGGCACGAGCACGACGTCGGCACCACCGGCGATGCCCGAGTGGACGGCGATCCAGCCCGCGTGTCTCCCCATCACCTCGACGATCATCACCCGGTCGTGACTCTCGGCGGTCGTGTGGAGCCGGTCGATGGCATCGGTCGCGATCTGCACCGCGGTCTGG
Organism: Acidimicrobiia bacterium; assembly: GCA_035763625.1. GTDB lineage: Bacteria > Actinomycetota > Acidimicrobiia > IMCC26256 > DASPTH01 > DASUAS01. The sequence goes on along the minus strand of DASUAS010000249.1, from coordinate 5,054 downwards.
AAGCCGAACGTGAAGTCGGTGGCGGCGAGGTCGTTGTCGATGGTCTTGGGCACTCCGACCACCGACACACCCGACTCGTCGGCCAAGCGGGCGGCGACGCCGAGGGTGTCCTCACCGCCGATGACGACAAGGGCATCGACTCGCTCGCGCGCGAGCGTGTCGAGGACGCGCGCGGTGCCGTCGTCGGACTGGAACGGGTTGGTGCGCGACGTCCCGAGGATGGTGCCGCCGCGGTGGATGAGGCCGCGGGTGGTCCCGATGGTGAGCTCGACGGTCTCGCCGTCGAGCACGCCACGCCAACCGTGACGGAAGCCCACCACCTGGTCGCCGTACACACCCTCGCCCTTGCGGACGACGGCGCGGATCACCGCATTGAGGCCCGGGCAGTCGCCCCCGCCGGTGAGCATCCCGATGCGCATGGGCACCAGTGTGACGCATCGTGGCTAGGGTCCTCGCATGCGACCGGGAGGTGCGTGGTACACGAGCGTCGCGCCGGGCACGATGCGACTGTTCCGCAGTCGTCACTACCGGACGGTCGCCATGACCGACGGCCGCCTGACCGTGACGTCGAAGCGTGGCGACGTGCTGTTCGACGCGTCCGCCGACGAGCTCGAGCTCACCCGGGTGCGCAACGGGTTCCTGATGCAGGTGCTCGTCACCGATTCGTCGTCGCGCACGCACGTGTTCGAGTTCCGACCCCGCCGCCGCTTCGCCGGGCGCGCGCTCGCCGACGCTCTCCGCTGAGTGTTCGGGCGCTGAGTGTTCGACGTCGTCCTCGCCGTCGACGCCGGTACCACCGGGGTGCGCACGGTGGCGATCGACGCCGAGGGCGTCAGCCGCGCGTTCGCGTACCGGGAGCTACCTCAGCACTTCCCGCAGCCGGGCTGGGTCGAGCACGACCCCGACGAGATCTGGCGCGCGGTGCAGGAGACGCTCGGCGAGGTCGTGGACGCGCTCGAGGGCAGCCGCGTCGTCGCGATCGGCATCACCGATCAGCGGGAGACGGTCGTCGTGTGGGACCGCCGCACCGGGCGACCCCGTCACCGGGCCATCGTGTGGCAGGACCGGCGGACCGCCGAACGCTGTGACGAGCTGCGCGCCGCCGGTGTCGAACCCCTGGTGCGGACCCGGACCGGGCTCGTCCTCGACCCGTACTTCTCCGCCACCAAGCTCGAGTGGCTGCTGCGCGACGGCGGCGTCGAGGCCGACGAGCACCTCGCGTTCGGCACCGTCGACTCGTGGGTGCTGTGGAACCTCACCGGCGAGCACGCGACCGAGCCGTCGAACGCCAGCCGCACCATGCTCTACGACCTCGACGCCCGCGACTGGTCCGACGAGCTGCTCGACCTCTTCTCGGTGCCCCGCGCGTGCCTGCCCGACGTCCGCCCGAGCAGCGGGCGCTTCGGCGTGACCGACCCCGCGCGCGCCGCCGGCCTGTCGGTGCCGGTGTCGGGCATCGCCGGCGACCAGCAGGCGGCGTTGTTCGGGCAGGCGTGCTTCACCCCGGGGATGACGAAGAACACCTACGGCACCGGCTCGTTCGTGCTCGTCAACCTGGGCGACTCCCATCCGTCGCCGGTCGACGGCCTGCTCACCACGGTTGCCTGGCAACTCGGCGACGCGGTCACGTACGCGATGGAAGGTTCCATCTTCGTCACCGGCGCCGCGGTGCAGTGGCTGCGCGACGGCCTCGGCGTCATCGACGCGTCGTCCGAAGCGGGACCGCTCGCGGCGAGCGTCGACGACACCGACGGCGTGGTGTTCGTCCCCGCGTTCACCGGGCTCGGCTCGCCGTGGTTCGACCCGTACGCGCGCGGCGCGATCTTCGGGCTCACGCGCGGCACGACGCGCGCGCACGTGGTCCGCGCCGTCGTCGAGGCCATGGCGTGGCAGACCGCCGACGTGGTCGACGCCATCACCGCCGCTGCCGGCATCCCCGTCACCGAGCTGCGGGTCGACGGCGGCGCCAGCGCGATGGACGTGCTCTGCCAGTTCCAGGCCGACGTGCTCGGCGTGCCCGTGCGCCGTCCCGTGAACGCCGAGACCACCGTGCTCGGCGCCGCGTACCTCGCCGGCATCGCCGAGGGCGTGTGGCCGTCACCGGCCGACGCGGCCGCGGCCTGGCGGGAGGAAGCCGCGTTCCTGCCCGCACCGCTGCAACGCGCCGAGCAGCGCCGGGCCGAGTGGCACCGCGCCGTCGACCGCAGCCGGGGCTGGGCGGCGCCCGACGACTGATCCGTTTTGGCGCCGTTCGGAGGCTTTTGAGGCCGTCGAACGGTGCGAGAACGGGAGGGAGTGACCGCTCAGCCGAGCTTGGTGAGGGCGCGCTTGATGCCGCGGACGCCCTGGCCGATGCGGTGCTCGTTCTCGACCAGGGCGAAGCGCACGAAGCCCTCGCCACCGGGACCGAACCCGACGCCGGGCGAGACCGCGACCTTGGCGTCGCGCACCAGCAGCTTGGCGAACTCGAGGCTCCCGAGCTCCTCGTAGGGCTCCGGGATCGGGGCCCACACGAACATCGTCCCCTGCGGACGTTCGATCTCCCACCCCACGCGGGCCAGGCCGTCGATCAGCGCGTTGCGACGGCCGCGGTAGATCTCGTTGGCCTCGGTCGGGTAGTCGGGCGCTTCGTTCATGGTGACGGTCGCCGCGATCTGGATCGGCTGGAACGTGCCGTAGTCGAGGTAGCTCTTCAGCTTGGCGAGCGCCGCGACGACATCGGCGTTGCCGAGCAGGAACCCGACGCGCCACCCGGCCATCGAGAACGACTTCGTCATCGTGTAGAGCTCGACCGCGACGTCGCTCGCGCCCGGCACCTGCAGGATCGACGGCGGGTCGTAGCCGTCGAAGCCGAGGTCGGCGTACGCGAAGTCGTGCACGAGCAGCACCTCGTGCTCGCGCGCGAAGTCGACGATGCGCTGCATGAACTCGAGGTCGACGCACGCGGTGGTGGGGTTGTGCGGGAAGGACAGCACGATGACCCGCGGCCGCGGCCACGAGTCCTCCCAGGCCTCGAGCAGGTTCTCGAAGAAGTTCTGCTCGGGCCCGAGGCGCACGTGACGCACCTCGGCGCCGGCGAGGATCGGTCCCCAGATGTGGATGGGGTACGACGGGCTGGGCACCATCGCCGCGTCACCGGGGCCGAGGAGCACCCACATCAGGTGGGAGAAGCCCTCCTTGGCGCCGATGGTGTTGCACACCTGGGTGTCGGGGTCGAGCTCCACGCCGAACTTGCGCCGGTAGAGGTCGGTGACGGCCATCCGCAGCTTCGGGATGCCCCGGCTCGCCGAGTACCGGTGGTTGCGGGGGTTGCGCACCGCCTCGACCAGCTTGTCGACGGCGACGTCGGGCGACGGCACGTCGGGGTTGCCGAAGCCGAGGTCGACGACGTCGACCCCGGCGCGCCGAGCCTCGATCTTCAGGGCATCCATGATCCCGAAGACGTACGGCGGCAGCGCGTTGATCCGACGGAACTCCATCTCGTGCACGGTACCAGCGGCCTTCAGCGCAGCCGGGGCAGAATCTCCTCCCCCACGATGCGGGCGTTGTCGGGATCCGACGCGTCGACCGGGCCGAGCACGATCCAGTCTGCGCCCGCCTCGGCATACGCCCGCAACGCCCCCGCGACGAGGTCGGGCCCACCGGCGATCACGTGCTCTCCCACGCCGAGCCGCTCGGCCTTGGCCGACGCGGCGTCGTCGTCGTCGGCCAGCACCACCAGCCCGCCCCACGACAAGGTGAACGGCGAACGGGCGGCAGCCGCCTGCAGGTTGGTCGCCTGCTCGCGGAAGCGCTCGACGCCGCTGCCCCACCGGTTCCAGCCGTCAGCGTGGGCGGCGGCCACCTCGCGCACCGCGGGATCGCTGCCGCCGACCCACACGGGATAACCGCGGTCGCGCGCGACGTCGACCGCGTCGCGCAGCGCGGTCACGCGTTCGGCCACGGTGCCGTACGCGAGCCCGAAGCTCTCGTTCTCCTCTTCGCTCTGGCCGTCACCGGCACCGATGGCCGCGATGAGCCGCTCGGGACCGAGGATGCGCGCCAACGTGTCGTAGCCGTTGGCCAGCACGGCCGGTGGGCGCAACGTCGCGCGCGCCACGAGCGAACCCACCGCGATGCGCTCGGTCTCCCCTGCGACCGCGCCCATGAGCGCGAACATCTCGATCGCGGGACGTCGTTCCCCTGCCGCGTTGCGACGGAAGAGGTGGTCGTACGCGAACACCGCGTCGAGCCCGCTCGCCTCCGCCGCGTGAGCGACCGCGAGCGCGGTCACGACGTCGGTGCGGAAGGACGGGAGCGTGATCCCGACCCTCACGGTCATGTGAGCGCCCGGGCCAGGACCGCCGCGCCGACGACGCCCGCCTGACCGCCGAGCTCGGCGACCACGATCGGGACAGGAGGACGGTACGCGGCGCCCTCGAGTCGCCCGTCGAAGGCGGCGCACAGGGGTTCGAGCAGCAGGGGGCCGAGCTCCACCAGACCGCCCGACACCACGATGCGTTCGGGGTCGAAGATGTTGGCCAGGCCGACGAGCCCCACCGCGACGCGTCGCGCGTGCTCCTCCACGACCGCGATCGCGTCGGCAGCGCCCTCCTGGGCCACGTCGCCGACCAGCACCCCGTCGATGGCTTCGATCGATCCCGCGCGCGCCAGCAGCGACCGCGCCGCGCCCGCACCCGCCCACTCACGACCGAGCGCTCCCAGCGCGGTGCCCGAGGCCAGCGCCTCCCAGTGACCGCGTTGTCCGCACGCGCACAGTGGCCCCTCCGGATCGACCTGGAAATGGCCGATCTCGGCGCCGAAGCCGTGGGCGCCGCGCAGCACCTCGCCCCGGGTCACGACCCCGCCCCCGACACCGGTACCCAGTGTGATCAGCAGCGCCTCCGTGCATCCGCGCGCGGCACCGTGCACGAGCTCCGCGACCACCGCGACGTTGGCGTCGTTGTCGACGACGGTGGGCATCCCGACCGACTCCTCGAGGCGGGCCCGCACCGGCGCGTGCAGGAACGCGGGCACGTTGGGCGAGTAGTGGATCGTGCCCTGGTGGTCGACCA
>DASUAS010000248.1:0-2990 GCA_035763625.1 Acidimicrobiia bacterium | reverse complement strand
TGAAGCTGACCACCGCGTAGTTGCCGATGATGCCGCCCGACGCGCGCTGCTCGGCGGGCGTCTGGAACGCGACGAAGTAGCGCTTGGTCTGGCCGTTCGCGCCCAGCAGCGACGGCACGACACGGGCAGCCTGGATCCCGGTCTCGGCGTCGTGGGCGGCGCGCACGACCTTGGCGCGGAGGTTCGAGAGCTTGTTGTCGAGCGGGGCGATCAGCCAGGTGGCGTCGATGTGTCCGAGCCGGGTGCCGGCGGTGAGCAACGACTGGCGAGCCTCGGTGAGCGGCGCCTCGAGCGCGGCGATCTTCTCGAGTGGGACCGTGCCCCCGGTGAGCTGGGTGGCACCGGGATCGGCGGCGCGCGACGTGCGGCTGCCGGACGTCGCGAGGTCGACACCGATCTCGCTCATGCGCGAGAGCGCGCGGGCCTGCTGCGCCACGCCGGGGACCACGAGGACCGGCTGGCCCCACCACGAGTCGAACATGTCGCGGGCGTCGGCGAAGGCCTGCCGCGCCTGGTCGAACTCCTGCGCCGCGTGCACGGTGTCACCCGTGCGAGCGAAGTAGAGGCCGGCGTTGGCGGCGTCGATCCCCTGGTTCACCGAGCCGCGCGCCACCAGCACCAGCACCGCGTAGCCGACGACGACGACCACGACCGCGCCACCGAGCACCGCGACCGGGATGACGAGCCAGCGACGCGATCGGCGCGGCGCGGCGTTGAACGCGGGGATGACGAGGACGAGGAGGGCGGCGAGCGCGAGCAGCGCGGTGAGCCCGGTGGTGTGCGGCCACCCGAGGCGCAGCGCGGCCTGCCCGACGCCCAGACCGACGGCGGCACCGAGCACCGCGCCGTCGGTGCCGACGGCGACCGTCGCCAGCGCGGCACCGAACGCGAGCATGGCGGGGAGGTCGCCACCGGCGGCGAACAGCAGTGGCACCGCGACCAGCACGCTCGCGACGAGCCGCGGCCGCGGGCCCGTGGTCGCGGCGGCCAGCACGCACGCGGCGCCGAACGCGGCGCGGAGGATCGCGTCGAGGACCGCGAGCTTCGTGGGCTCGCCCGGGGCCAGCGCACCGAGCACCGCGCCCACGACGGTGAGCGCGAGCACCGCGGTCGGTGACGAGAAGCGCAGCCGGCGAGCGTCGACGATCGCGACCAGCGCGACCGCGGCGAAGGCCGCGCCCGCCGTCACGATCAACCACACAGCATCCACCCGGGTGAGGCTCCTCGAGAACGGCGGAGGGAGACAGGGTAGGACGGCGCGCGGGCGCGGGGCCGTCGGGCGCGCTTCTCGTCACCGACGCGTCGGAAGGGCCAGGGATAGCCTCTCGGGATGCCCGCGAGCCCCGAGGTGTCGGTGGTGATCTGCACGCACCGGCGGCCGCAGCTCCTCCCGGCATCGGTCGAGGCGGTGCTCGCGCAAGACGTGGACGTGTCCTACGAGGTCATCGTCGTGAACGACGACGACGAACCGCTGCGGTGCCGTCTCCCTGACGACGAGCGCCTGCGCGTGATGTGGAACGCCGGCCGCGGGTTGTGCGCGGGCCGCAACACCGCGATCCGCGCCGCGCGCGGTGCGATCATCGCCATCACCGACGACGACACGGTGGCGCCGCCTGGATGGCTCGCCAGCATCGTCGGCGCGTTCGCGGCACATCCCGATGCACTCGGTGTCGAAGGACCGTTGGAGTACGGGCGTGAGGTGGACGTGCTCTACGAGCACGTGCCGTACACCGACCTCCCCGGCGGGTACTGCGCGTGCAACGTGGCGTACCGGCGCGACGCGCTGTTCACCGCCGGGCTGTTCGACGAGCGGTTCGTGCTCGCCGGTGCGGAGGACATCGACCTCGGGCTGCGGGTCGCCGCGCTCGGGCCGGTGGTCGTCGAGCCGGCGATGGTGATGGTGCACCCGCCGCGCCCGATGACGGTGTGGGAGCGGATCCAGCTCGCCCGCAAGGTCGAGAACGACTGGCTGCTGCACGCCAAGCACCCCGAGCTGTCGGGGAAGCCGCGCCCGTCGCGGTGGGGTGGGGTCGCATGGCGGGCGCGAGACCACCTGCGCCTGTTGCGTGACCCCGATGTGATCGCAGGCTCGCCCGCGCGCGCGGCGCGCGCCGCGGCGATCGGCGTGGGCACGATGGCGGTTGCGATCGCGACGCGCTGCACCCGTTCGCTCCCGCGCGTCGAGCCATGAGCGACGCGCCGATCGCCACCGTCGTGGTGTCGCCGCGCGACTCGTTCACGCACAGCGTGCGCTGCCTCGACCGCCTGCTCGAGTGCACGCCCGCACCGCGCCGCATCGTGTACGTCGACGGAGGATCTCCGCTGCCGGTGGCACACGAGCTGGAAGCGCGCGCGGTCGCCGGCGACTTCGCGTTGTTGCGCACCGACTGCATCCTGGCGCCGAACCGGGCCCGCAACCTCGCCCTCGACCTGGCGGGCGCAGCCGACGAGCCGGCGTGGACCGCGTTCGTCGACCACGACACCTACGTCGAGCCCGGATGGCTGGAATCGCTGCGGGAGTGTGGTGAAGCGAGCGGCGCCGCCGCGGTCGTGCCGCTGCTCTGCATCGGTGAGCACGAGGGGCAACGCATCCACGTCGCCGCCGGCGACGCCGCGATCGTCGACGACGGCGACGGGCCGCGGTTCGAGGAGGCGCACCCGCTCCTGAACCAGCCGGTGCTCCCGGCCCGCGACGACATGCGGCGGCAGCGCTGCACCATGTTCGAGTTCCACGGCGTGCTCGTCCGGACCGACGCGCTGCGTGCGGTCACGCCGCTCGACGAAGGCCTGCTGTCACTGTTCGAGCACGTCGACCTCGGGCTCGCGCTGCGCGAGCGCGGTGGTGACATCTGGTTCGAACCTTCGGTGCTGATCACCTACCTGCCCGGGACCGTGTCGAGTGCCCACGCCCGGCGCTACTTCGTCACCCGGTGGAGCGACGAGTGGAACCACGCCACCGCCGAACGCTTCCGTCAGAAGTGGGGGTTGGC
>DASUAS010000247.1:0-3302 GCA_035763625.1 Acidimicrobiia bacterium | reverse complement strand
AGCGACGAGCCGTCGTCTGTCCGCAAACTCGCGCGAGCACTCCAGCACCTGAACGACGTCAAGGCTGAGGCCGCTCGGTACGCAGGCCACCCATACGTTGCTGTCCGAGATCGCGAGACCGATCCCAACCCCCGCGTCTGGGCGTACCGCGCCCACCTCGCTGCCGCCCTGGTGCCCCCCTCGCGTAGAGCGCAAGGCCAAGTTCCCGATCATCAACCAGGACGTCTGGGCGATAGATCCAGACACGGGCGAACACATCTCGGGAGCCGGCGATCAACTCCAGCCGTGGACGAGTGCGATCAGGGGCATGGACGTCGATCTCGGAATCAAAGATCCTGTCGTGGACATCAAGGGTCACGGACTCGGCTTGACCGAGAGGTTTACGGACATCGCCGAGGACGGCGACGTCATCGCCACTTTCAAGATCACCCCGCGCGATCTGAAAGCACAGGTCGGAGGTGACCAGACGCTGCTTGACGAGATCATCCGAGTCATGGCTGACGGCACAGCGGAGATGCAGGTGGAGATCACCGGAGAACCGCAGATCGGGCTGCAACTCGGCGCGCTGCCGCCCGGAGACGGGGGTTCGACAGTCCGGGTATAGGTACCCGTTGACGGATCGAACACACGTTCGATAGGGTCAGGGGGTGGCCGCCACCGTCTCGTCTCTTCCCCGCGACAACCTCCCCCACGACAACCTTCCCCGGAGGGACGACGACGCCCGCGCCCGGCTGCACGAGGTGGCGCGGGGTGCGGCGCCGGTGGTGCTGGCGCGCGACCGGGCGGTGCCGCTCGCGGGCACGTTGGGTGACCTCGTGCCCGGGGCCACGATGGCCCGAGGTTCGGTGCTGCGCGTCACCGGCACGCCGGGCGCGGGCGCGACCACGGTGGGCTTCGAGCTCGTCGCCGCGGTGACCGCGCTGGGGGAGTGGGCGGCCGCGGTCGAGGTCGACGCCACCCTCGGCCCGCTCGCCGCCGCCGACGCCGGGGTGGCGCTGGACCGGTTCGCGGTGGTCCGGCGGGTTCCCCCCGCCCGCTGGGCCACCGTGGTCGCGGCCCTGCTCGACGGCGTCAGCCTGGTGCTGGCCGAGGTGCCGCGGGGGATGGGCCTGGGCGACGCCCGCCGGCTCGAGGCGCGCGCCCGCGAGCGCGAGACGGTGCTGGTCGTCGCCGAGACCCGCGGCGCGGTGTGGCCGGGCGGCGCGGTCTTCACCCTGCATGCGGTGGCAACGTCGTGGGAGGAGCACGGGGCCTCCGTCGTCGACGGGCGGCGGCTCCGGGTGGAGGTCGACGGCCGAGGCGCGGCCGCCCGTCCGCGCACCGGCGAGCTCGCCCGCGCGGTCTAGGCGGGAGAGGAGGCGGGAGAGGAGTGGAGCAGCCGCGGCGCACCTGCGCGCTGTGGTGCCCCGACTGGCCGGTGGTCGCGGCCCGCCGGCTCGATCCCGCGCTGGGTGACACGCCGGTCGTGGTCGTCGACCGGGGCGCACGGGGCAAGGTCGTGGTCTCGGTCTCGTCCGAGGCGCGCGCCGAGGGCGTCGCGGTCGGTCTCCGGGTGCGCGAAGCCGAAGCCCGTTGCGCGGGTCTGGTCGTGCTCGACGCCGACGAAGCCGCCGACGCGCGCGCGTTCGAGCTCGTGGTGCGAGCGGTCGAGGAGCTGGTCCCGCGCCTCGTCCTGGAACGACCCGGGCAGCTGTCGTTCCCGACGCGCGGACCGTCGCGCTACTTCGGGGGTGACGACGCGCTGGCGGCCCGCATCGTCGCGTGCGTGCGTGCGCTCGATGTCACCGACGTGCGCGCCGGCATCGCCGAAGGCGCGTTCGCAGCCGGGCTGGCGGCGCGAGCGACCGAAGAGCGCGCGCTCGGCGCGGTGGTGGTGCCAGCGGGGGAGACCCCCGCGTTCCTCGCACGGTGGCCGGTCACCGTGCTCGCGGGATCGGTCGACGCCGCGTTCGGTCCGGGGCGGAGCGGTGGGAGCACCGACGGGAACGCGCTGGTCGACCTCCTCGCCCGGCTCGGCCTCCGCACCCTCGGCGCGTTCGCCGAGCTCCCACCGGCCGCGGTGCTCGCCCGCTTCGGCCCGCCCGGGGTGCTGGCCCACCGCCTCGCGCGCGGGGAGGTGGAGCACGAACCGGTCGCGACCGTGCCCCCCGCCGAGCTGCTCGAGGCGATCGAGCTGGATCCGCCGGCGACGCGCGTCGACGAGGCCGCGTTCGCGGCGAAGATGCTCGCCGACCGGTTGCTCGCACACCTCGACGCGCTCGGGCTCTGCTGCGCGCGCGTGGTCGTGGAGGCGGAGACCGAGCACGGCGAGCACTTCTCGCGCACCTGGCGACACGAGGGTGCGCTCACACCGGCCGCGTTGGTGGCGCGCGTGCGCTGGCAGCTCGACTCGTGGCTCCTCACCGATACCGTCACCAGCCCGATCACGGGCGGGATCTCCCGGCTGGTCCTCGCCCCCGACGACCTCGGCCCTGCTGTCGGTCGCCAACTCGGCTTCTGGGGCGGCGATCCCGCGGCGGCCGACCGTGCCGGGCGCGCGCTGGCGCGGGTGCAGGGGATGCTCGGCCCCGACGCGGTCGTCACCGCCCTCGACGGCGGCGGGCGCACGCCGACCGAGCGCATCCGCTGGGTGCCCTGGGGCGAGCCGCGGCCCGAACCGGGACGCCAACCGGAGTCGGCGCGCTCGCCGTGGCCGGGCGCGGTGCCCGGTCCCGCGCCGGCGCGCGTCTTCGACCCGCCGGTGCCGGCCGAGCTGGTCGACGTCGCCGGCGCGCCGGTGGCGGTTTCGGGCCGGGGTGAGCCGTCGGCCCCGCCCGCGGGCCTGCGCTGCGCGGTGCTGCCCGACGGCGGGGGACCGTTGGTGGCGTGGAGCGGGCCGTGGGCGCACGACCTGCGCTGGTGGGATGCTCACCGCCGGCGCGCGCTGTGGCAGGTCGTCGTCGGGGGCGGCCCACCGGGTTCGGGGGTGGCGTGCCTCGTCGTCCTCGAACGCGGCCGCACCGCGGTCGAGGCCGTCTACGACTGATCGTCCTCCGGGTCGAGCACGTAGCGCGGCCCCGGACCCCGCCACGCGACGACGTCGCCCGGATTCACGATGCGACAGGCCTGGAGCGAGAGGCACCCGCACCCGATGCAGCCCTCGAGTCGGTCGCGCAGCCGTTCGAGCTTGCCGATCTGGGCGTCGAGCCGGGGACCCCACGACGTCGCCAGGCGGTGCCAGTCGCGCTGCGTCGGTGTGCGGTGCTCCGGGAGCGATGCGAGCGCCGCCTTGATCTCTCCGAGGGAGAGGCCGACCTCCTGCG
>DASUAS010000246.1:0-10521 GCA_035763625.1 Acidimicrobiia bacterium | reverse complement strand
GCTCACTGGCTACGCTCGGAGGCTCATGGACGAGAAGGAACCCACAGAGGAGACGCAGCCCAAGAAGGGCGAGCCGATCACGATCCCGGTTCCGGCGCGTGATGAGATCGACGCAGCGATCTCAAAGGTCGCACAACCCATCCCCCCGAAGCCCAAGAAGCGGCACCGGAAGGCTCAACCGATCGTGGACCCGGGCGCCCACGATCGAGCACGGGACCGTTCCGGGCGCGACGTGCGCGACTACTAGTCGCTCACACCTCCATGGCGCGGGCGTAGAGCACGCGGAACGGGTCCGCGTACTCGCCATCACGTACATCGCGTGGAACCACAGGTGCAGCGACGTGGACGACTTCTCGGAGATCGTCCCCGCGAGCGGGTGGATGTGGTGTCCGCAGCCCTTCGCGCTGCACGACCACGCGGTGCCCCGGTTCTTATCGGGTGCTTCTCGAACACCCGCTCCGCGTCGCACTTGGGGCAGTGGGCATGAATGCCGTCCGGGGAGAACCGCTCGCGCCACAGCTTCTCGAAGCAAGTGGCATCGTCGGGGTACTCGGCCATCAGCTCCACGAGCGACATGCGGGAGTCGGACGCCGTGGAGCAGCGGGGGTTGTCGCGGTCGGGGCGTGCGATACCCGTCGCTCTGACAGGGGGGTACGACAGTCAAGGGATGAGTACCCGTCACCGGCGCGGTTCGGGTCAGGCGCTGGTCAGGTCACGCGTTCGCTTCGAAGAGGATCGGGAGCGGTTCGACGCCGATCGCGCGCAGCGAGTCGGGCGACCAGCCGGCGTCGTCGCCGTAGTACCCGAAGAGGTGCTCGATGGTCTCGATCACCTGGGGCTCGAGCGTCGCCCACTGCTCGGCCGGGGCCACCACGGCCACCGCGCTCGAGTACACCGTCACCGACGTGACACCGAGATCGAACAGCCGCCGGGCCAGCACCCCGGGCGGACGGTGGTCGCCCTCGTGCACGTCGGCCGCCGACGGGTACCGCTCGATGGCCATGCCGGTGAGCGAGCGGTTGAGGTCGAAGATGCGCACCGACGGGGACGAGCCCGCGCGCACGGTCACGGTGATGAACTGGCCCATGCCCCAGACACTACGGCGTCGACACGCCTACCTCTCGTCTCGGCGGCCGAGCACCGCGAGCAGCCGGGTCTGCAGGTCGGCGCCGTCGGCGACCTCGACGGGCGTGCCGAACATGCCGCTGCCCTCGACCATGTCCATCTGCGGCTCGACCACCGCCCAGCAGGCCTCCACCAGCTCGGGATCGAGGGTGGTGTCCTGGCCGGTCGAGCGCGCGACGTCCCACCCGTGGATCAGCACGTCGAGGAAGCGGTGCCCGCAGTACACCGAACCCGGCACCGGTCCGTACGACACCGCGCACGGCGCGTCCATCGCGCCCGCGGCGCGGAACACCGCCGCCGCGACCAACGACGAATCGTCGTAGACGCGCACGGGGTCGGTGCCGAGCACGTCACCGTCGAGCCGGTCGCCGACCGCCTCGATGGTGAGCCCGGAACCGAGCTCGGCGGCCCAGTAGTTGCCGGTGACGACGTGGTTCACCAGCTCGCGCACCGTCCAGTCGTCGCAGTTGGACACGGTGTCCCACTGGTCGTCAGAGACGCCGGCGATCGAGCGGCGGGCGTGCTCGAGCGCTCGCGCATGGACTTCGGGAAGGTCGACTTCCACGTCGTGCACCTCCTGGTCGGAGTGCCCGCAACGCTAGATGCCACGCCGCTAGATGAACAGACGTCCCGGTGCTGGAGGCACGCCCCGCCAGCAGAGCGACTCCATGAAGATCCACGACCGGCGGTGGATCGCACTCGGGCCGTAGCCCGCGAGCGCGAGCTTGTGCGCCGGCGCCGGATAGCCCACGTTCGACTCGAAGTCGTAGGGCGGGTAGTGCTCCGCCTCGTCCCTCATCATCCCGTCACGCGTCACCTTGGCGACGCACGATGCCGCCGCGACCGCGAGGCACTTCGCGTCACCCTTGATCACGGTGGTGACCTTGCCCGGCATCCTCAGGTAGTCGTGGTTGCCGTCGAGCACGATGCGGTCGGGCACGAAACCCTGGACGTCGAGCTCGGCGAGCGCGCGCATGGCGGCGACGCGCAGCGCCTCGGTCATGCCCAGCTCGTCGCACTCCTCGTACGACGCGTGGCCGACGCCGATGCCGCGCGCCCAGCGCCGCACCGCGCGCGCCGCCTTCTCGCGCTCGGGGCGCAGGAGCTGCTTGGAATCGCGGACACCGCGCACGTGCTCGGGCGCCGGCACCACCGCGCAGACGGTCACCGGGCCGGCCCACGCGCCGCGACCCACCTCGTCGATGCCGACGACGACCTTGTCGCCGGCCTCCCAGAACTTCCGCTCCAGCCGCAGCGTCGGCCCCATCTTGCGGGTCGGGCCCGCCGCGGACGTCGGGGCCGTCGAGGTCGTGGGGGTTACCGGGGCGGTGACGGGCTCGGCGGTCACGGAGGCCGAACCTACCCGCGTGGATCCCGAGCCTCACGTTTTGGCGCCCTTCGGCGGCGTTTGACGCCCTCGAACGGTGAGAGAAGTGGATCCAGCTCTACTCCAGGGTGGCGATCACCTCGTGCTCGGCAGGATCGGCGGAGGTGGCGAACCAGGCGTCGAGCATCTCCGTGGCGACCTCGGGGCTGGTGAGCCGCAATCCCATCACGAGCACGTTGGCGTCGTTCCAGGTGCGGGCGCCGGCAGCGGTGGCGGCGTCGGTGCAGAGGGCGGCGCGCACGCCCGCCACCTTGTTGGCGGCGATCGACGCCCCGGTCCCCGTCCAGCAGAACAGCACGCCGGTCTCGCACTGTCCGCCCGCGACCGCTTCCCCCACCGCGTGTCCGACCTCGACCCACTGGCCGTCGTCGACCGCCACCACCGTGTGCCCGCGTGCCTCGAGCTCGGCGCGCACCGCGTCGGTGAGTGCGGTGTGCTCGTCGGTGCCGAACGCGACCTTCACGGGAAGAGCACTCGCTCGACGTCGGCCAGGGTGTCGAACGGGATGCACTCCACGCCGAACGACCGGCACCACGACTCGAGCGCGCCCTTGGCGAACACCACGTCGGCGAGCAGCGCGGCCTTGCGATCGCTCGCGCCGTCGCCGATCAGCATCGTCGACTGGCCGCGGTGCTGCGCGTCCTTGATCGGCGCCTGCTTGCACGTGCCGCACGACGCGCACGGACAGCAGCGGTCCTCGTGCGGGAACAAGAGCTCGCGGGTCGAGAAGTCGACCGCGTTGGTGCGCACGTCGAGCCCGAAGGGCCGCACCGCCTCCTCCACGTAGAAGCCGAAGCCGTCCGACACCACGGTGAGCTCAGCCCCCGCGGCGCGCAGCGCGTCGACCAGCGGACCCACGCCCGGGTCGAGCTCGACCTCGGCCGCGATCGCTCGGAGCGTGGCTTCGTCGCCCTCTACCAGCTCCCATTCGTCGAGGATGCACTCGCGGCTGTCGATGACACCGTGACGGAACTGCTCGTCGATGGTGCGCCACTCGTCGGGCGCCGTGCGGTTGAGCACGTACACCCCGACGTCGACGGTCGTGATGGTGCCGTCGAAGTCGATGAACACCGACGTGCGGGCCAGATCGAGGGAGTCGGGATCGACGCCGGGCACCGGTCGACGTTACCCGTGACCCCGGGCGTCCGTCCGCGTCGTACCGACGTCGAATTCCCGCGCGGGGTGACGGGAATCCAACGTCGGAACGGAACTGGGGTGCGGTCTCACACGTGGTGGGGCACCGACACGACGGCCACGCCGGGCTCGAACAGGAGCCGGGCCTTCATCTGCAGGGCGCGGTGGTTGTGCAGCCCGTGCTGCCACCACTTGGGCACGAACTCGCCGATCACGACCGTGACCAGGTCGGCACCTTCGGCCTTGATCGCCTCGACCTCCTGGAGCAACGGGTCGCCGAGCTCGCGGTAGGGAGCGGCGACGATGTCGAGCGGCACCGGCAACCGCTCCGCCGCCCACCGCTCCTCGATCGCCTCGGCTTCTTCGGCGATCTCCGCGATGTGCACCGCGCGCACCTGTTCCGGGCGCAACAGCTCGGCGACCCGGAGCGCCTCGCGCGCACCTTCGTGCAACGTCGCCACCGGCACCAGGGCAACGTGCCGGCGCGGCGGACGGGTGACGAGCGTGGCGTCGGCGTCAGTGGTCGGGATGTTGAGCACCACGATGCCCTTCTCGAAGAGCAGGCCCGCCTTCAGTCGGAGCGCGTCGTTGTGCCGGATCACGTGCGTGAGGCGCGCGTCCTCGATGGTTTCGGGCAGCACCACCGCGCAGAGGTGCTCCGTGTGCTCGGCGCGCTCGCTCTGCACCAGCGCCCGCGCCGTCTTCACCAGTCCGCCGTGCTGCGGTACGAACTCGAGCTTGCAGCCGTAGCGCGCCCAGAAGGCAGCGCCGAGGTTGCGGTCCTCGGGCCCCACGTGCACCGCGCGCACCCGGTCGCACTCGAGGTGGTCGACGTAGCGCATCGCCCGGTCGAGGCCGTCGTCCATGCGGGAGACGAGTACGAGCGCGCCGAGATGGTTGCTACTCGCGATCGCCAGGTCCGGGTCGGGCTCGTCGAGCATGTTGGCCACGTGGTCGTAGTGCTTGTTGACGCGCACCAGGATCGCCACCGTCACCGGCACCACGATCATGATGATCCACGCACCGTGGGTGAACTTGGTGACCGCGATGACGATGCCCACCACGAGCGTCGCGATCGCACCGGCGCCGTTGATCCAGAGACCGTGCTTCCAGCCCGGTTCCTTGAGCGTCAGATGACGCTTCGCCATACCGGCCTGCGACAGCGTGAACGAGGTGAACACACCGATCGCGTACAGCGGGATCAGGTGCGACACGCTCGCCCCGAAGATCACCGTCACCACCGTCGCCAGGCCGGCGAGCACGACGATGCCGTTCGCGAACACGAGCCGCCGCCCGCGTCGGGTCAGCGGCGTGGGCAGGAAGTGGTCGTGGGCGTGGAAGCTGGCGAGGCGGGGGAAGTCGGCGAACGAGGTGTTGGCCGCGAGCACCAGGATGAGCATCGTCATCGCCTGGATCACGAAGAAGGCGACGTTCCCGACGGTGCCGTGGCCGACGACGGCGCGGGCGATCTGGCTGATCACCGTCTCCTTGCTGCTCGGGAGCGGGTGCAGCTTCCAGGCCAGGAACGAGATCCCGATGAACATCACCGCGAGGAGTCCGCCCAGCCAGCCCAGCACCTTGCGGGCGTTCTTCCACTCCACCGGCTTGAACGCGGGCACGCCGTTGGAGATCGCCTCCACGCCGGTCATGGCGGTCGATCCACCCGCGTACGCCTTCATCAGCAGGAAGATGCCGAGCGACCCACCCGCGCCGGCCGCGACCTCGGCGTGCTGCACGTGGATCGGGTCGAGGCCACCGATGATCGCCTTGACCACACCGACGGCGATGAGGGCGATGACCGAGATCACGAACCCGTACGTCGGAACCGCGAAGATGCGGCCCGACTCCTTGACCCCCCGCAGGTTCATCCAGGCGATGATCCAGATGAGCGCGACCGCGATCGCGACGCGGTACGAGTACGCGGCGGGGAACGCCGAGTACATCGCCGCCACACCCGCCGACGTGCTCACCGCCACCGTGAGGATGTAGTCGGTGAGCAGTGCGACGCCGGCGATCTGCGCGGGCAGCACGCCGAAGTTGTCGCGGGTGACGATGTACGCACCGCCCGCGCTCGGGTAGGCCTTGATGGTCTGGCGGTACGAGAACACCAGGATCACGAGCAGGGCCACGATGCCGAGCGTCAGCGGGACCAGCGTCCCGAACGCGAGCAGGCCCGCCCCGCCGATGAGGAGGACCGTGAGCATCTCCTCGGTGGCGTACGCGACCGAGGAGAGCGCGTCGCTGGCGAACACTGCGAGCGCAGTGGGGTTGTCGAGGCGCTCGTGCATCTCCTGGTCGGTGCGCAACCGGCGCCCGAACATCATCTCGACCACGTCGGACCGGCGCGAGCGGCGGCGGGCGACCGCGGTGCCGGCGGCCGCGCCACCCGCGGGCAGCGTCGCGCCACCGACGTGGTTCGTACCCCGCCGCGGCGATTCGTCCGGATCTAGGCTCGGATCGGTGACAGTCGTGGCCATGCGGACATCGTCGTGGGGTGCCCGTCAAGAGGCCGTCAGCGCAGCTCCATGACGCGTCAAGAAGGCGTCAAGACCGGTGCCCGGATGGTCCTGGCACTGGCGATCGTCGGCGTGACCACGCTGGTGGCCCGCGCGTTCGACGCCGACCTCACCACCGCCGCGCTGCTGCTGCTGCTCGCCGCCCTGGTCGCGACACTCCTCGGCCGGGCGGCCGCGGTGTCGGGGACGGTCGCGGCCTTCCTCGCGCTCAACTACTTCTTCACGTCGCCGACGGGCAGCTTCGACGTGCAGAAGCAGGACGACCTCGCCGCGCTGGTCGTGTTCGCGGCCGCGTCGGCGGTCCTCGGGTGGACCGTGTGGCGCCTCGACGAGGCCCGCCGCACCGCCGAGCGGCGCGAGCGCGAGACCCACATCCGACTCGACCTCACGACGCGGCTCATGGCCGGTGAGGATCCGGGCGCGGTGGTGGCCGGCGCAGCCGACGCGCTGGTCGCCCTGTTCCGCCTGGTCGAGTGCACGGTGCGTGCCCCGGGCGCGACCACGACCGCGACCGGTCCGGGGTCCGTCGGCGCGACCACCGTCGTGCGCATCCCACCGTTGGAGGTGGAGGCGGTCGCCGGCCGCGAGCACCCGTTGGCCTCCTCCGACCGGGCGCTGCTCGAGGCGCTCGTCGCCGGGCTGTCCGCAGCCATCGACCGGCTGCGGCTCGAGACCGAGGCGCGCGACGCGCGCATCGATGCACAGGTCGGGCGCACACGGTCCGGGTTCCTCTCCGCGGTGACGCACAACCTGCGCACGCCGTTGGCGGCGATCAAGGCCGCGTCGTCGACCTTGCGCGTACCCGAACTCGACCTCTCGGCCGACGACCGCGCCGAGCTCCTCGACACGATCTACGACGAGACCGAGCGGCTGGAGCGGCTCGTCACCAACATCCTGGAGCTCAGCCGCATCCGGGCTGGAGCGCTCGAGCTGCGGCGCCAACCCGTCGACCTCCGCGATCTCGCGCAAGCCGCGATCCGGCGTCTGCGCCCTCTCGCGCGCGCCCACCGCGTGCGCCTCGACGTGCCCCCGTCCCTCGGCGACGTCGAGGTCGACGTGCAGATGATGGAGCAGGTGTTCGGCAACCTGCTGGAGAACGCGCTGCGGTTCGCGCCGCCCGGATCAGAGATCCTCGTGTCGTGCTGCCCGGGTCCGACCGCGGGCGACGTGGAGGTCCGCGTCGCCGACCACGGGCCCGGCGTCCCGGTCGAGGCGCGCGAGCGCATCTTCGACGAGTTCACCCGCGTCGACGCCCGTCCCGACGCCAGCGGCACCGGGCTCGGTCTGGCGATCGTCCACGCACTCGTGACCGCACACGGGGGTCGCGTCTGGTGCGACGAGACGCCGGGAGGAGGCGCGACGTTCGTGTTCGTGATCCCGGCGCGCGTGCGGACGGGCAGCCGACACGGAGCCCGGCCGTGACGACCGTGCTCGTCATCGAGGACGACACCTCGCTGCGGCGCGCGCTCCGCACCAGCCTGCGCGCCCGCTCGTTCGAGGTCGTCGAGTCCCCCACCGCCCAGGAGGGGCTGGTCCTGATCGCCGACGATCGCCCCGACGTCGTGCTGCTCGACCTCGGCCTGCCCGATCTCGACGGGGTCGAGGCGCTGCGGCGCATGCGTTCGTTCAGCGACGTCCCCGTGGTGGTGCTCACCGCCCGCGACCGCCAGCAGGACAAGATCGAAGCTCTCGACGCCGGCGCCGACGACTACGTGACGAAGCCGTTCGACGTCGAAGAGGTGCTCGCCCGCGTGCGCGCGGTGCTCCGGCGCGTGCCGCACGCGTCCTCGACGCCCGCGGTGCTGCACGTCGACACGCTGGAGATCGACCTCGTGCGCAAGCAGGTGCGCCTCGACGGCGACGTCGTCCACCTCACCCGGACCGAGCTGGCGCTGCTCGAGCAGCTGGCGACGCAGCCGGGCAAGCTGCTCACCCACGAGTACCTGTTGCGCAAGGTGTGGGGCCGCGGGTACGGCTCCGAGAGCAACTACCTGCGGGTGTACGTCGGTCAGCTCCGGCGCAAGCTCGGCGACGACGCCGCCAACCCGCGGCTCATCGTCACCGAACCCGGCATCGGCTACCGCTGGATCGGCACCGACTGATCGAGCGACGGGCGACGCCCCGTATCCTGACCCGGTGACGGCAGCACCGAGGAACATGCCGAGGAAGGTCGGCATCGTTCCGCACACGCATTGGGACCGCGAGTGGTACGCGCCGTTCCAGCGCTACCGCGCGCAGCTCGTGCACCTCGTCGACGACCTGCTGGATCTGCTCGAGGCCGATCCGTCGTTCACGCGGTTCCTGCTCGACGGCCAGACGGCGGTGATCGACGACTACCTCGCGATTCGGCCCGATGCGCTCGACCGTGTGCGGGCGCTGACGCGCGACCGACGCGTGCAGGTCGGACCGTGGATGATCCTCATGGACGAGTTCATGGTCTCGGGCGAGACGATCGTGCGCAACCTGCAACACGGGCTCACGCGTACGTCGGAGCTGGGCGGAGACGCAGCCATGCTCGTCGGCTACCTGCCCGACATGTTCGGCCACATCGCGCAGATGCCGCAGCTGCTGAGGCTCGCCGGGCTGGAGCACGCGGTCGTGTGGCGCGGCGTCCCGGCCGCGATCGACCGCACCGCGTTCTGGTGGCGCGCCCCCGACGGCTCGACCGTGCGCGCCGAGTACCTCTACGGCTCGTACTCGAACGGGCGCGACATCCCGAAGGACCCCGACCAGCTCGTGGCCCGGGCCCGCGGGTACGACGCCGAGCTCGGACCGGCCGCGCTCGCGGGCGGCGACATGCTGCTGATGAACGGCTCCGACCACCTCCTTCCCCAGCCGTGGCTGGGTGAGGTCGTCGCCGAGGCCAACGACCGGCAGGACGACTACCGCTTCGTGGTCACGTCGCTCGCCGAGTACGCGCGCGCCCAGCCCACCGAGGGCCTGCCGACGTGGGACGGCGAGCTCCGCTCGGGCGCGCGCGCCAACGTGCTCATGGGAGTGGCGTCGCACCGGGTCGACGTGCACCAGCTCGCCGCCCGCGCCGAGCGCAGCCTGGAGCGCTACGCGGAACCGCTCTCCGCGTTGCTCCTCCCCCCCGACCAGTACCCCGGGGTGCTGCTCGACGTCGGGTGGCGCCAGCTGATCCTCAACAGCGCGCACGACTCGTCGTGCGCGTGCAGTGCCGACGACGTGGTGGAGGCGGTGCGCGTCCGCTACCAGGAAGCGCGCCACGTCGGCGAGGCGCTCACCCGGGAGGCGGTGCGGACCCTGGCGACGACGGTCGACGTCCCTCCGTCGTCGACCATCGTCGTCAACAGCACCGCCCGCGACCGCGGCGGTGTGATCAGCGTTCCCCTCCCTGGGCGGGGGCCCGTGCACCTCGTCGCGCTCGACGACGGCGCGGCCGTGCCCACCCAGCTGGTGCGCACCACGACGACCGACGAGGGCATCTCGACCATCGTCGTCGGTCAGAAGATCCGCTGGGTGCTGGAGATGATGCGCGGGCCCGAGCTCGCGGGTGCCCGCATCGCACGCGTCGAGCACCGGACCCTCGACGACGGGCGGGAGCGGATCGAGGAGTTCACGTTCCACGACGCCGCGCCGGGCGAGACCGACCTCGACCTCGAAGCGACCAGAGAAGAGCTGCTCGCGCTGGGCGAGGCCGGCGCCACCATCTCGGTCCGCCAGCGGCGCGCCGCGGTGCGCGAGGTCCTCGTCGCCCCCGGCTCCGTGCCCGGTTTCGGTTGGCGCTCGTACCGCGCGGTCGACGGTCCCGGGCCCAGCACCGAGGTGCGCGCCGACGCGCTCACGCTCGAGAACGAACACGTGCGCGCGGTCGTGGATCCCACCGACGGGACGATCGCGGTGACCGTGGACGGCGTGACCGTATCGGGGCTCAACCGATACGTCGACGGCGGCGACGGCGGCGACACCTACAACTACTCACCACCGACGGTCGACACCGTCGTCGACCGACCGGAGTCGGTCGACGTCACCGTCACCGAGTCGGGTCCGGTGCGCGCCCGCATCGTCGTCGTGGCGCAGTACTCGCTCCCCGCGCACGCGATCGGCGACGAACGATCCTGCTCGGCGCGCAGCGACGAACTGGTCCCGGCCACGGTCGTCACCACCTACGAGCTGCGCACCGACGAGCGCTTCCTGCGCGTGCACGTCGAGCTCGACCACCGGGTGCGCGACCACCGGCTGCGCACCCACTTCCCGCTTCCCACGCGCGTGCACGGGTCCGACGCCGAGTGCGCGTTCGCGGTCGTCCACCGCGGCCTCGACGCCGAAGGCGGCGCCCACGAGCTCGGCCTCCCCACGTTCGTGTCCCGCCGCTTCGTCGACTGCTCCGGGGCG
>DASUAS010000245.1:0-2258 GCA_035763625.1 Acidimicrobiia bacterium | reverse complement strand
GACTGTCGACGTCGACCGCGCGGGCCGCGGACGCGCGCGGTCGGTCAGGCGGCGGACGCGGTGATGGCCGCGACGTCGTCCGGCTCGAGCTCGATCGTGGCCGCGGTGACGTTCTCCTCGAGGTGGGCCACCGAACCCGTGCCGGGAATCGGCAACATCACCGGCGAACGCGCCAGCATCCACGCGAGCACCACCTGCATGACGGTCACGCCGTGGCGCGCCGCGGCGTCGGCCGCCGCGGTGTTGCCCTCGAAGTCCTGGACCGGCGAGTACGGGAGGAAGACGATCGATTGCTGCTCGCACAGGTCGAGCATCGACTCGGAACGCCGGTCGCTCACGTTGTAGCGGTTCTGCACCGACACGATGGGCGTGATCGCCTGCGCCACGCGCAGCTGGGTCTCGTCGACGTTCGACACACCGATGTGGCGGATCTTGCCCTGCTGCTTGAGCTCGACCAGCGCGCCGATGGTCTCTTCGTACGGCACCTGCGGGTCGGGGCGGTGCTGTTGGTACAGCGCGATCTCGTCGAGGCGCAGCCGCCGGAGGCTGTCGTCGCACACCTGCTTCAGGTGCTCGGGTCGCCCATTGACCGGCCACTGGTTGGGACCGGTGCGCTCGAGCCCGCCCTTCGTCGCGATCACCAGGTCGTCGGGATAAGGGTGCAGCGCCTCGGCGATGAGCTCCTCGCTCACCGCGGGTCCGTACGAATCGGCGGTGTCGATGAAGTTGACGCCCAGCTCGACCGCTCGCCGCAGCACCGCCTTGGCGACCTCGCGATCGGGCGGGTCGCCCCAGATCCCGGCGCCGGTGATGCGCATGGCCCCGAAGCCCATGCGGTTGACGGTGAGGTCGCCCCCGACGTCGATGGTGCCCGAGGCCGGGGCGGGACCGTTGCTCGCGCTGCTCATGCGCGCAGGCTACGCGCGCGCTCGAGCCTCTCCCTGCCGCGGCGCGGCTCAGCCGGCGTACGCCGCGCCGTGATCGTGGGCGAGCAATTCACCCATCCAATGGAGCGCGACCCGGCGGTTGGTGAATTGCGGCCGGGGTTCGCTCCCGCGGCGCCACTCCCACGACTGCGTGCCCGATCGGGTCTGGAAGCGCACGAGCCGGAACCCCTCGTCGGCGGCGCGGGCGATGAGCACCTGGTCCTCGAGCTCCACCATGAGCGGGTCGGTCGACACCACGGGGCGGTGCTACCCGGCGCCCCCGCGCGCCCAAACCCGCCGCGTGGCGAGGTCCTCAGATCGTCGGCAACAGCGACGGCTCCACGGTCTCGCCGCCCATCATCCGGGTGGTCAGGCCCATGTCGAAGTAGTCACGCCACGCCACGATGAGACCGTCGCGCAGGTCGAACGCGCCCATGACCGGGATCGGGGACTTCGCGCCGTTGATGGTGAAGGTGTCGGTGCGCTCGGTGAGCACCACGTCACCGGCGGCCGCGATCCGGTGGATGTCGAAGACCAGGGACTCCGACATGTCGAGGAAGCCCTGGATGGCGGCGAGCGACGCCTCCTTGCCCACCGCCGGTTCCATCCCGACGTTGTGGTACACGACGTCGTCGGCGAGCAGAGTCGCGATCGTTGCGGCGTCCTTGGCGGCGAAGGCGGCGCAGAACTGCTGCACGATCTCGGTGGGCGTGGCCATGTCGGTGCCTCCTGGCGTCCTGAGCCGCGGAGCGTACCCTGAACGACATGGTGACGAGCAAGGACGACCTCATCCTCATCTCGGTCGACGACCACATCGCGGAGCCGGCCGACATGTTCGACGGGCACGTGCCCGACAAGTACCGCGATCTCGCACCCCGTGTCGTCGACGAGCCCGACGGCGCGCAGCAGTGGTACTACGGCGACATCCGCGGCCGGAACCTCGGGTTGAACGCGGTGGCGGGCAAACCACCGGAGATGTTCAACGTCAACCCCAATCGCTACGAGGACATGCGGCCGGGGTGCTTCGACGTCCACGAGCGCGTGCGCGACATGTCGGCGGGCGGCCAGCTCGCGGGGCTGAACTTCCCCAACTGGACCGGATTCTCCGGTCAGGTGCTGAACCAGGGCCCCGATCGCGACGTCAACCTCGTGATGATCAAGGCCTACAACGACTGGCACGTCGACGAGTGGTGCGGCGCCTATCCCGAGCGTTTCGTGCCGTGCGGCATGTTGCCGCTGTTCGACGTGGAGGAGGCGGCGAAGGAGGTGCACCGCCTCGCTGACAAGGGGTGCCACGCGGTGACGTTCTCCGAGAACCCCGCCGGGTTGGGC
>DASUAS010000244.1:0-2655 GCA_035763625.1 Acidimicrobiia bacterium | reverse complement strand
AACCTCCTGGAGGCACCGGCGGGCACGAACGGCTACTCGGCCGAGGACGTCTGGATGGGCTCGGGGCCGCACCGGGCCAACATCCTCAACGGCGGCTTCAACCGGGTCGGCGTCGGCGTCGTGACCGACGGTGCCGGACGGGAATGGGTCGTCGCGATGTTCGGTGCCAGGTAGCCGCCCCTACTTGGCACTGTCGGGGGTGGGTCCCCGCCTTGCCCCCGATGGCGACCGGGCCCGTCCTGCCCGCGGGTCCGGTCGCCACTTCCGCACTCCTCGTCGTCGCGCTCCACCTCGTTTCCGTGGTCGGGATCGGTCCTCCGCGCGCCTGATTGGTAGCGTCGCTCCGACCCACCGGCCCGGAGGACGCGTTGGTCGATGTCATCCCTCTCGCCACCGGCGACGGGCGCGCACCCAGGTTCGCGCGAGCGGCCCTGCCGGCGCTGCTCGTCGCGGTCGTCGTCTTCGGGGTCGCGCTCTGGGGGTGGTGGCTGCACCCCGCCGGCGTCGTCACACCTGCCGTGGCGGCACCGGCAGGCGTCGTCCTCGTGGCGCTGCTCCTCGTACCACCACGCGGGTGGGCAGGACCGCTCGTCGCCGGCGCGCTCGCGGTCGGTGGCGCGGCCGCATGGCACGACGCGCCGGTCGCGCTCGTCGTCGGTGATCCGGTCGCGGTCCTCGCCGCCGCAGTCGCCACCGCGGTGCTGCTGCGCTGGTACGCCAGCGGTCAGTTCCACCTGACGCGGGTCCGAGAGCTGTGCACGTTGGTCGCCGCCGCCGCGGTCGGGGGCGTGCTGGGCGCGGTCCTGCACACGCTCGCGGTCGCGATCGACCACACGCCGGGTGCGGGCGAGATCTGGCGCATCACGTGGCCGGCTGCGATCGCGATCGGCAGCGGCATGGTGCTCGTCGCGACTGCCGCGCTCGCGTTCGCGACCCGTGCGCCCGCGTCCTACCTGCGCGGGCGAGACGTCGAGGCCGCGCTGTACGTGCTCGCGGTGGCGGGGATCGTGGTGGCGACGACGCAGATCGAGGACCCGCTCGTGTTCGCGGGCGCCGCGGTGCTGCTGTGGGCCGCGCTGCGATTCGGCCCGGTCACGGTCGCGTGGACCGGGATCGCGCTCGTCGCCGCGGCCGACTGGTCCGCGGCCCGGCTCGCCGGCCCGTTCGTCGACGTCGCCACGAGCCGCGACGCGGTCGTCATGTTGCAGACGTACGCCGCCATCACGGTGTTCGGTGCCCTCGCCCTCGCGTTCGCACTCCAGGAGCGTGACACCGCCGACGTCGCGCGCGGCAACGCGAGCGAGCGCTTTCGCCGCACGTTCCACGACTCGCCGGTGGCCATGGCGATCACCACCCTCGACGGCCGCATCGTGGAGACCAACCGGGCGCTGTGCCAGCTGCTGGCCACGCCTGACCACGCACTGGTGGGCACCGACCTGCGGGGGATGCGCCCGGACGACAGCGACGAGCACGAGCTGCCCCGGCCCGGCGGCGGTGAGTCGCTGCAGGCGGAGACGCGACTGGTCAACGCCCGGGGCAGCGTCGTGTGGGTCGAGATCAGCGAGTCGGTGCTGCGGCGCGGCGACGCCACCTCACCCCTGCAGGTCGTCGTGCTCCGCGACGTGACCGAACGCACCAACCTCCGGCAGCAGCTCCTCCAGGCCCAGAAGATGGAGTCGGTGGCTCGCCTCGCCGGTGGCATCGCCCACGACTTCAACAACGTGCTCTCGGTGATGCGGGGCCAGGTCGAGCTGCTGCAGGACGACCTCGACGTGCTCGAATCCGCACGGGCGCGCATCGACTCGGTCCAGCGCGCCACCGACCGCGCCGCCGCGCTCACCGACGACCTCATGGCGTTCAGCCGCCAGCGCGACGAACCCGAGGCCTTCGACGTGCACGAGCACCTGCACGACGTGCGCGAGCTCTTCCACCAGGTGCTGGGCAGCGCGGTGACGCTCGAGCTCGAGCTGGCGGCGAACCCGGCCACGATCGTCGCCGATCCCAACCGCATCGAGCAGGCGGTCCTCAACCTCGTCGTGAACGCGCGCGACGCGATGCCCGCCGGCGGGCAGGTCACGATCGCCACTCGCACCGACCCTGCGACGCGTGCGTTCGTGCTCTCGGTGGCCGACACCGGCGCGGGGATGGACGCGGCGACGCGCGCCCGCATCTTCGAGCCGTTCTTCACCACGAAGCCGCCCGGATTCGGCACCGGCCTCGGCCTGTCCACGACCGACGACATCGTCCGCGCCGCGGGCGGCACGATCGACGTCGACAGCCAGCGGGGACGCGGCACCACCTTCACGTTGACCTTCCCGGCGCTCGACGAGCACTCCGGTGTCCACGAGGTGCTCGACCTCGCCGACGAGGCCACCCCCACGGTGCTGGTCGTCGACGACGAGTCGGAGGTGCGCTCGCTGATCGCCGAGATCCTGCGGGGTTCCGGCTACCACGTGGTGGTCGCGGCCGACGGCGACGCCGCCATCGCGATGCTCGAGCGCGCCAGCCGCCCGGTCGATCTGCTGGTGACCGACGTCGTGATGCCGGTGATGAGCGGCACCGATCTCGCGGCCCGCGTCACCAGCTCCTCACCGAGCACGCGCGTGCTGTTCGTGTCGGGCTTCGTGCCGGCGGGGTCGCCGTCGCTGCGCGGCG